>JBAXFM010000175.1:0-10724 GCA_037139855.1 Bacteroidota bacterium | reverse complement strand
GTTAACCAATCTTTTAATTCCTTCTACAACACGTAAAACATTAAAATTCATCAATGTTATAACTACCGGTGATTATTTCTCTGAGATGTGAATGTTTATATTCAGGAACCATCCTGCCTCCTTTTGGGTGATGCTCAAGAATATGAACGGATTCAAACAGGGATTGAACGACCTCCTGTGCGTATCGATCAGAATCATTGGCGATATAATCACCAATATCATTTAGATCCTGAAGGGCTTGGCCGGTCCAGACTATTTTAACCATTTTGCAAGCAGTTGCCCGGCTTCTTCATATGTATGGACTTTGTTATTCAGAGACTGGTCAAGTCCCTTTTCAACTTTCATATTTTCGCGGCTAACAACTTTGCTAACCCAAATCGTAACTCCCAAATCGTAAATCGCCATTCGTCATTCGTCATTCGTCATTCGTTACCTCCACCTATACCCCCTCTCCCTGTCCACCACAATCTTCTCATTGTCTACCAGCCATTGCACCGCCCTGATCACTTTGTCGTCATTAACTGCATCGGCAGCCTCAACCAGATCTTCCAGGGTGCAGGATCTGGTTTTCAGCAACGGTTTGATCATGCTGACAATGTTGTCGAATTCCATCTCGTTCAGGCTGATCTTGTTTCGTTCGATGCACACATCACATTTGCCGCACCGCTTGGTCTGACATTCGCCAAAATAGGCAAGCAATGCCTGGCTTCGGCATTTGTTGGTGGCTTCCGCATAGCCGATCATGGTTTCCAGTCTCTTTTCAGCGTCTTTTAACCGGTCTTTGTAATTTTCTGGTGAAATAGTGAGGTCGCGGGTATCGAGCCGTTCCTGCATGTAAATCACCTGGGGTTTATCTGTTTGGGGTATATAATCGAGGATTTGTAATTTTTGGAGATGTTTGAGGTTGCTTACTACTTTATCAAGCGTAAGGTTGCTTCTGCGGGCAAGTTCTGGTTCACTGAAAATAATGAAGTCGGAGAGGATCCCGCTATAGGAGCGCAATAACGTTTTGATGAAATGGTCGAAGGGTTCATTTTCAACCTGAAAACGGTAAAGTTCATCTTTGTGCGCTTTGATGAAAATCCTGGATGGATGATGAAGACCTTCGGTGAGCATGACGAATCCCTCTTTCTCAAGAAATCTGAGGCTGTTGAACACAGTAACCGGCTGAAAATTATATTGTTCAGCAAATGCAGCCAGGTCAAAATCAAAATGAAGGTCTTTTCCCATGCCAACCGGCAACTGGAAATAGTTTCCCAACGCCTGGTAAACATCCCGGATGGTTTTCAATTCGGGGTAGGAAAGTGCCAGGTTGTGCCTGGAATCGATCAGGTTTGCGTTTTCATACAATAGTACCGCGTAAGCCCGCTTTTCATCCCGGCCTCCACGCCCGGCTTCCTGGAAATAGGCTTCAATGCTGTCGGGAAGATCGAGGTGTACCACTACCCTTACGTTGGGTTTGTCGATTCCCATGCCAAAGGCATTGGTAGAAACAATAATCCGCTTTTCCTCATTGATCCATGCCGATTGCCGCTGGTCGCGTGTTTTTGGGTCGAGGCCGGCATGATAAAAGTCGGCGCTGATCTGATTCTTCTGCAGGTATTCGGCAATTTCTTTGGTGTGACGACGGTTGCGTACATACACAATCCCGGGTCCTTTCACCTTACTCACGATTTTTACCAGCCGCTTCAGTTTATCCTCTTCCTTTAAAACCAGGTAGGTGAGGTTCTTTCGTTCAAAACTCTTCTGAAAAACATTCTCTTTTCTGAACTCCAGTTTTTGCTGAATATCTTTAACTACTTTCGGGGTGGCAGTTGCCGTGAGAGCCATCACCGGGGTATTGGGGATTAACGACCTGATGTTGGCAATTTGCAGATAGGGTGGCCGGAAATCATAGCCCCACTGCGAAACGCAATGGGCCTCATCCACGGCCAGGAGACTGACTTTCATCCGTGAAAGTGTTTCGCGCATCTTATCTGTGGTAAGTCGCTCAGGAGAAACATACAGCAGTTTGATGTTTCCGAAGCGGCAATTGTCAAGGATGATCCTGATCTGGTCGGAATGCATCCCCGAATGGATGGCGGCAGCCGGAATACCGCGTTTCTTCAGGTTGTCAACCTGATCTTTCATCAGCGCGATCAGTGGAGATATGACCAGACAAGTCCCTTCGAGGGCCAGCGCCGGAACCTGGAAACATAACGATTTTCCACCTCCGGTTGGCAACAACGCCAGGGTATCCTTACCATCCAGCACCGATTGGATGATCTCTTCCTGTAGCGGGCGGAAGGAGGAGAAACCCCAGTGTTTGAGAAGGATTTGGTGGAGGGTCAAGGGATTTACGATTTGGGATTTACGATTTACGATTTGGGATTTACGATTTATTTATTAACAAACGTAGTACTTTTTTTGGAATAGTGGATTAAGCAATAAATATAAATTATGAACAAGGAAATCGTAAAACAAAGAACAAAGCAACTGGCCATCAGAATTATCAATATGGTTGAAAAAATGCCCAACACAATGACCTCAAATGTAATTGGAGGCCAGTTGCTTCGGTCGGGAACTTCAATCGGAGCAAATTACCGGGCATGCTGCAGGGCAAAATCAACCAGAGACTTCGTCAATAAACTGAAGATTGTAGAAGAGGAGGCAGATGAAACACTGTTTTGGCTTGAATTGATTGAGGAAACAAAAATTTTCAAATCACAGAAATTACTTCCCTTGAAAACTGAAACAAATGAAATCCTTTCAATCATCGTAGCAAGCATTAAAACCTCAAAAAAACGTACTATGCCAACTACTCCCTAATCGTAAATCGTAAATCCCAAATCGAAAATTTGTTAGATCACGACGCGCCTTATCGAATCCAACACCGTTCCATCCACCCACTTCACCACAGCTACGACCTCGTCGGTGAATTTTGGTTTTGCCGGCACTCCGCAAATTTTTTCGGCTTCGGCTTTGAGTTCATCGATGGTTTTGATGGGAAGTGAGGAGTTTTTCATCTTTTCGATGAGATCGGTGCGCAGTGGGTTGATGGCAATACCGCGTTCAGTGACGATCACATCAATCAGTTCGCCGGGTCCGCAGATGGTAGTCACCTCGTCGCGGATCACGGGCATTCGGTCGCGGAAAAGGGGAATGGGAAGGATGACGCATTTTCCAAAAAGGGTGTTTTGCCATCCGCCGATGCCATGCAACAGGTAACCATCGGAATGGGTCACCACATTGGCGTTGAAATTCACATCCACCTCGGTGGCGCCCAGAATAACGATATCAACCATAGAGGAAAAATTTCCCTTTCCATGGTAATTGTAACTGGTAAATGGGCTTGTCCAGGTATGGTGCGGGTTGTCGCGCATGGAGCGCACCCCGTCAAGGTCGAAAGTCTGACCGTCGAGAATGTATTCTACCAGGCCTTCTTCGAGCATCTGCACCAGATATTTGTTGCTGCCGCCTCGTGCAAAACGAGCCTTCCATTTGCGTTCGCGCAGAATTTCGGAAAAGTAGATCCCGATGGAAAGCGCAGTTCCACCTGCACCGGCCTGGAAAGAAAAACCATCGTAAATCAGTCCGGCTTCGTCACAGAATTTTGCCGACCATTCTGCCAGCAATAACCGGTCGGGACTTTTAGTGATCTCAGTCGTCCCACTCACAATCTTTTCCGCGATCCCTATTTTATCCATAACGACCACGTAATCAACATAGTTTCCATTGATCTGCCATGGGAGGCAAGGAAAAGGAACGAGATTATCGGTGACGATAATTACCTTGTCGGCATATTGCGAATCGGCCAGGGCAAAACCGAGCGGACCGCAGGCTGCAGAGCCATTCACACCGTTGGCATCGCCAAACTGGTCGGCAGTTGGCGCGGCAATCACGGCAATATCAATTTGTACCTCCCCGTCCTGAACAGCCTGGTAACGGCCACCGTGGGATCGCAATACGCCGAGCCCTTTCATCTTCCCTTCGGAAGTGAATCGTCCCAGGGCGCCATTCATGCTGCCTTCGATCCGGTTGATGGTACCGTCTTCGAGATATTTGGTCATAGGTTCATGGCATGGAAATGAAGCCGAAGGATACCACATCAGATCTTTGATCCCAAGTTCATGGGCGATGTCAAAGATTTGGGTGGCCACCAGATCGCCATTGCGGAAATGGTGATGGGTGGAGATGGTGATCCCATCGCGTAAGCCGGCTTTAATCAGGGCCTCTTTCAGACTGGGAATAACTTTGTTTCCATCGGCAGGATAATCGGCACAACTGGCAATTTTTGGCGCAGCCCTGAAGCCTTCCGGTTTATATTTTCCGACTCCCATGTAGGGTATGGCTGGTTTTCCGTTAATAACAGTTGGCACGATGCGACCAGCCGCATTGGTGACGAGTTTATCAAATTTGTTCATACAATTCCCTCCAGTTTTGAGCGAGTTTATTCATTTTCATTGCAAGATTGATGGTATTCAAGGCCCTTTTCACTACCGGTGGATCGATCATTTTGGTTCCGAGGGCAACAACCCCGAGGCCTTTCTCCTGAGCTTTGTGAAAAGCAAAAACAATTTTCTTGGCTTTTACGATCTCATCCGGAGTGGGAGCGAAGGTTTCATGGATTACCACAATTTGCCGGGGATGAATGCACCCCATTCCGTCGAATCCAAGGGCTTTTGACCGTAGCACATTCTGACGCAGTCCTTCCATATCACCCACATCAGAGAAAACAGAATCGATGGGCTGAATGCCGGCGGCTCGTGCAGCGTTGACGACCATGCTGCGGGCAAAGAAAGATTCGGTTCCATCAGCGGTACGTCTCGTACCCAGATCGGCAGTATAATCTTCAAGTCCGATGGCAACCGCAACTGTTTTTTCTGAACAGCTGGCAATTGGGTATGCATTGATGACCCCCAGTGCACTTTCGATGATGGGCATGATCCATACAGGGTTGGTTTGGTTGTGTTTCTGCTGGATCTTTTTGATCTGCTCATTGACAGCCTGCAACTGTTCAGGTTTTTCACATTTTGGAAGCAGGATAAGATTTACATTGTACGGAATGATGTAGTTGAGATCTTCAATTCCTCGTTCGCCCTGGTTGATGCGGACCATCCGCTCGGCGCCGTAGAAATCAATGCCGCAAAGGGCATTGCGCACAAGGAACCGTGCTTCATCTTTTTTATCGGGAGCCACCGCATCTTCGAGGTCGAGAATGATGCCATCAGGCTTATGGATACCGGCATTGATCATCAGGCTGGGGGAGTTCCCCGGGAGATAGAGCCGTGAAAAACGGTTCCGGTCTTTGGCCGTGGTATAAAGGTTCTCGTCCAACATGGCAGGAAGCCAGTTCTTTTCAGTGGAGATCAGTTTTTTAATGGCGGCTTCAAGGCGGGCAGCAATCACAAGCGATAATGCACCAGAGTCTTCGATTTTCACCATGGCATTTGTAATTCCGAAAAAAGCGAGAATTTCAAGTGCCTCTTTCCGGATGCTGTCGCCATACATCACGGCCACCTTCGATTCAACCTGAAGCTGAATTCCGCCCACGTCAGTAAGTTCAAGGGTAATAAAACAGTCGGAACGAACTCCTTTGCCTTTGTTACCGGTAGTTGCAATTGCTCCCATGATGGTAGTTATTTTATTGTTATTAAATGAACAGCCAAAATTAGAAAAATTTCAAGTATAAATTACTAATTTAGCCCTTCAAAAAAAAACCATGAGATTTTGTTCCCTCGACGTTGAAACTGCCAATTACGATTCTGCCAGCATATGCCAGATAGGGATTGGTATCTTTGAAAACGGTGTGTTGGTGGATACCTGGGATTCGCTCATCGATCCTCAGGATTCATTTCACTGGAGCAATGTGCGGGTTCATGGGATTACATCAGAAATGGTTCATGGGGCACCTTCGTTCAACGAGGCATATCCGGTTCTTCGAAAACTTCTGTCAGAAAACATTGTCGTCCATCATACTCCTTTTGATTTTCAGGCTTTCAGGAAGGCTTACAACAGGTTTAACCTTCGTCCGATCAACATTCAATGGCTTGATTCCGCCAGGATCGTTCGCCATACCTGGAAACAATTCTCGAAGGGAGGGTACAACCTCGCCAATGTGGCAAACCACCTGGGAATTGAATTCAGGCATCATGATGCACTGGAGGATTCAGTGGCCGCCGGGAAAATTGTGCTTGAGGCCTGCTGGTTGACCGACCGCAGGGTTTATGATTGGATTGACCTTTTTAAAACTAATTCGAAATAATTGCACGATTGCTTTAATTTTGCACTCTTTTTTACACGACTCAACTATGCGACGAAACTCAGGAAAGCGATCAAGATCAGGATCCGGTAAAAGTTCAGGAAGAGGCCGGGGTTCAGGGAAAGGAAAAAAGTGGTTTATGGGCAACAATCTGGTGGCAATGCTGCTGAAACTGTTTCTGGCGCTGGTTCTGCTTTTCGCATCACGTATTCTGTTTTATGTTTTTAACCTCGGATACTTCTCCAACCTGGGATTGACCGAAGCATTCCGGCTCTTTGTCATCGGAATCCGGTTCGACCTTTCTGCCCTGCTCATCATCAATGCGCCTTTCATTCTGCTAAATACGTTACCATTCAAATTCAGGTACAACAGGATGTATCAGGGTTTTGCCAACGGATATTTCTACGTTATCAATTCATTTGCACTATTTACCAACTTCGGAGATACCATTTACTTCCGGTTTACCCTGAAGCGGTTGACCGCTGATATTTTTAAATATGTGGGTGTGGGCGGTGACTTTGACAAACTGATCCCACAGTTTTTAAAGGATTTCTGGTACATTGCCGTGATATGGCTGGCATTTGTGGCCATTTTGATTTATATCGGCACACGGTTTAAAGCGATGTCGTCAGATGCTAAGAGAAAGGGATTTGATTTTCAATTTTTCGTTGTCAATCTGGCATTCTTTGCTGTAATCATGGCGCTGTCGGTGATTGGTATTCGCGGAGGCTTGCAGTTACGTCCCATCGGACTCGTCACCGCCGGGAATTATACTTCAGCCAAAAACCTTCCGCTGTTGCTGAATACCCCTTTCTCGATCGCCAGATCATTTGGCAAGGAGACCCTGAAAACCCTGAAATATTATAAGAAGGAGAGCGAACTGGCCAAGGTTTATACCCCTGTACATCAGGGGAAATCGTCAGGATTCAAAAATTACAATGTGATGATCATTATCCTGGAGAGTATGTCGCGTGAACACATTGGCAGCCTGAATCATTCTCTTGAAAATGGCCGATACCAGGGTTTTACCCCTTTTCTTGATTCATTGATCCGGCATAGCATTTATTTTGACGCTTTTGCCAATGGCAAGACTTCTATTCAGGGGATCCCTGCAGTTTTATCCGGAATCCCTTCCCTGATGAACGAATCTTTTATTCAGTCGCCCTATGCTGCCGGGAAATTCACGAGTATTTCAGGATTGCTTCGGGTAAAAGGATATACCACTGCATTTTTCCATGGCGGTACGAATGGCACCATGGGATTTGATTCCTATTCCAGACTGGTCGGTTTCGATCACTATTACGGACGGAGTGAATACAACAATGAAAAGGATTATGACGGGAAATGGGGTATCAGGGATGAAGAATTTTTTCAATATGCCGCTAAAACCATCGGTGGGTTCAAACAACCCTTTGCTGCGGCATTTTTTTCACTTTCATCGCATCATCCTTACCATGTTCCGGCAAAATTTATCAACGTTTTCCGCACCGGGAAGTTGCCCATTCAGCAAAGTGTCATGTATGCAGATTATTCACTGGGTGAATTTTTTCATGCTGCACAGCACATGCCATGGTACAGGAATACATTATTTGTCATAACCGCAGATCATACATCCGAAGGGTATTATCCTTACTATCAGTCTGATGTTGGCCAATATGCCATTCCTTTGCTGTTTTTCAAACCAGGCAGCGATTTGAAGGGTAAACCGGCAATCATTGCCCAACAAACCGATGTCATGCCAACCGTAATGAACTACCTGGGTTATGACAAAGGCTACCTGGCATTCGGAGCCGATCTTTTTGACAGTACGGCAGATGTAGCCCATTTTTCCATTCACTACATCAGTGGAATTTATGGATTGATGAAGGATGGTTATTACCTGGAATCCAACGGAACAAGAAGTACTGCTTTGTTTGACCTTAAAAATGATCCGTTACAAACCAGCAACCTGGTTGGAAAAGACAAAGAAGTGACTGACAGGATGGAGTGGTTTCTCAATGCCTATCTCCAGCAATATAATAACCGGTTGATAGAAAACAGGCTTTCTATTGACGAATGACGAATGACGCGTGACGATTTGAGTTCTGCATTTGCATTTTGAATTTGCATTTTGATATAATTTCACCATGGGCCCATTCCAAAAGCTGCAAAAAATCCTTTTCATAGTCAACCCTGTTTCCGGGATCGGGAAGCAGAAGGGTGTTGAGAAGTTGATTGAAAGCAGGTTGGACAAGACCAGGTTTATAGCATCAATCGCTTATACCAACGCACCTGGTCACGCCACAGAGATAAGCCACACGGCTGCTGCCGATGGAGTGGATATTGTAGTTGCTGTCGGCGGGGATGGAACGGTGAATGAAACTGCAGCCGGACTTGTTGGGACGGATACTGCACTGGCCATCGTTCCTGCCGGATCCGGGAACGGGCTTGCCCGTCATTTGAAGATCCCCATGAACCTGAAACGTGCCATCGATATCATTAACATAGGAAAAGTCCTGAAAATTGATACAGCCACCATCAATGATCAATTGTTTGTCAATGTGGCTGGTGTTGGTTTTGATGCTTCCGTGGCAAAAAAATTTGCTGTTGCCGGGAAACGTGGTTTCTCAACCTATCTCCGCATTACCACAAATTCCTATAAAAACTATGAACCAAAGCAATACACTTTGGTTATTGACGGGAAAATCATCAAACGCAGGGCATTGCTGATCAGCTTTGCCAATTCAAGCCAGTTTGGCAACAACACTTCCATAGACCCGACAGCCAGTATCAACGATGGATATATTGATGTGTGTATCGTGGGGAAAATGCCCTATTGGAAAGCGTTGTTTCTGGCGCCTTTGCTTTTTTTGAAAAAGTTCGATCAAACCCGTTACATTGAGATCATCAGGGCCAGGGAAGTAATACTTAAAAGGAGAAAAGGAAAGAGCATCCATCTAGACGGAGACCCGAAAGTGATGGGGAAAGAGCTTACCATGAAGATAAATCCGTTGTCGCTGAATGTGATAGCACCATAAACAAATATATGCAAAACCTCACCACCCACACCATCAACACAGGCCTCAAAGCCACCCTCATTGATTGGGGTATGTCTGACACCTTTGCAGGCTATCTCGCTGATTTTTCGTCGCTGATTATCATCCTGATCTCTTCGATCGTAGTCTATTACATCGCCAGAATAATCATCAACCAATTTCTGAAAAGGCTCGTTGAGAAATCAACCAGCAAATGGGATGATCATTTATACGAGCAGAAGGTGTTTACCCGGCTCGCACTCTTACTGCCGGCGCTGGTGATGCAGGTTTCATTGGCCCCGAGTATTTCAAAGTATCCTGAAGCGATAAAATTCATCGAACTCGGGCTTCACCTTTATATGACCTTTGTCATTTTACGGGTAATTATCTCTTTTCTGAATGCAGTTTATCACATCTATGGTGAATTTGATATTTCCGACTCAAAGCCCATCAAGGGGTATGTGCAAATCGGGAAGATTCTGACCATTCTTATCGGGGGGATTGCAATGATCTCAGTACTGATCGGGCAATCGCCTCTCACCTTGCTGGCCGGTTTGGGAGCGATGTCGGCTGTTGTCATGTTGATTTTCAAAGACAGTATTCTTGGATTTGTTGCGGGAGTTCAACTATCCAGCAATAAAATGTTGCACATCGGCGACTGGATAACCATGCCAAAATACAACACTGATGGAACGGTGATCGATGTTTCGCTGGTAACGGTGAAGGTGAGAAATTTCGATAATTCCGTCAGTTGTATTCCCACTTACACATTGGTGTCAGATTCTTTCCAGAATTGGCGCAGCATGGGAGAAGCAGGTGGCCGCCGAATGAAACGTTCCATCCTGATTGATGTCGGTACCATTCATTTTATGGATCAATACATGGTAGAAAACCTCAAAGCGAAAAAAATTATCCCGGATGATCAGGATGCCTCTAATCCTGACGCAACTAATCTTGGGCTTTTCAGAAATTATGTACTCCGGTATCTCAGAAATATTCCCAACCTGAACCAGGATGCGTCATTGATGGTACGTACCCTGCAACCCACTGAAAACGGTTTGCCACTCGAAATGTACGCGTTTTATATACCACCCAACTGGGCTGAATTTGAAGATTTCCAGGCACGGCTGTTTGAACATATCCTCTCTATCATGCCCGAATTCGGTTTGAAAGCATTCCAACGACCCTCAGGAAGGGATGTGCAATTGTCGTCGGTGTTGCCGGAATAAGGCAATGCTGGCAATGCTGGCAATGTAAACAATGCGGACAATGCAGGGATTGTTGGGATTGCAGGTGTAAATTTTATTACCAGGACGTATTTGCAGGCTCCGCGAAAATCTTTAATTTTGCACAGTTTTCTTAAAAATATTTACGAAATTGTTAACTAAGCACCCTCATTCGTCATTCGTCATTTGTCATTCGTCATTCGTCATTTTAATTCGTAAATCCCAAATCTAAAATCCCTTTTA
>JBAXFM010000174.1:0-10746 GCA_037139855.1 Bacteroidota bacterium | reverse complement strand
GCCAGGTCGGTGGTTTCATAGGCTATTTTAAAATAATTTCCGAGGGACTCATGAAGGTTGATTTTTATAATTTCTTTAAAATGAGGTAAGGAAGTGGCCACCGTGGAGTACTCAAGCAGATCAACCGAAGCTTTAAAATACCGGGCATAGCTTTCAAACGCCATGGAATCATTTTTAGGCTTTGACCGGTTTTTAATCATTTGATTCAAATCACTTACTTTTAGTGCGAAATTTGTGATGTAGCTTTTATATGCCGGATAATCTACGTTATAACTGACCTTGTTAAGCAACGCCACAAAAGAACCGTCCTTGTATTGAATATTATTGAACCTTTCACTTTTGGCAACCTGATAGATGAGTCCAAGATATATTTCAAAAGCATCCTTGTTGTTGACCAGCTCTTTCACTTTCCGGAAGCTCACCCAATAAGTATCCGCCGAGTCAGCGGTTTCACGCAGCGACTGGCTGATGAGTTGCAAGGTTTGAATGGCGCCGCTCCAGTTTTTATTAAAATAATTGGTATCTCCCTCTCTTTTAAAGTAAAGATCCAGCGGATACTGATCCAGTATATCACCCGGATGCATCCCGTTTTTTAAGGATGATGTAATAAAACAGGCTGAATTTAAACTTACCGTTAATCCAAAGTGGTCGTTGAAAAATTTCTGATGGTTAGGAATGATGCCGGGTAAATTTGCATCCAGGGTGATGATATCTGCCATAAAAGCCTCCCGCAGATTTTGCAGGTATTTGTTGTAATCATAAATTTGGTCTCCGATGGCCTGGAGCAATTCACAGGTGTTTGGAAACAGAACCCTGAGATCGGCGTATGCAGGTTTATTGAGCATTTCCGTAAACTTGCTGAAGAATGCCACATTCAATTCCTGCTTTGTTCGCTTTACCAGAAAATCAGCCAATCCATAGGCGATGTTGGTAACATCCAATCCTCCAATGCCGGATGCCAGACTGGCTATGTCAAGTCCCTTTCCACCACCTTCAACTCCTGTATAAATTCCTTTAAAAATAGTTTTTAAAAATGGGTTATTATTGAGGGAATCAGCATTATAAATGTTGTAATTATTGAATATCAATTTAATGGTATCAAAATACTTTCTGTCATTTTTATGCGCATTCAGGTAAAGCGCATCATAAAAGAGAATACCCGTCTTATAGTCCGGGCTATCCTTGCCGTTATTCCTGTCAGTTACCCTGTCAGGAATTAAATTCGCTCCGGGTTTTGATTTTAGGAAGAATGGGCCAACCATGGCATCATTGATTTTTACCATGAATGTATCCGGGACCGTTTTACTGATCTCCGGGCACTCCTTGATTTTATGATCATTCAGGAAGGTAATTTTGGCCAATCCTCCGGTGAAAGGGATATCCTCCTCATTTCTGCTGAATTTTCTGTTTGCAATAACCGGATCAGCACGTTTTACCGAAAAAACCCCAATCGTGAAGCTCCCCATTGACTGGTCAAAAACAATCTCAATGGTCGGATAGGATTTGCTCATATCCGATCCGACGGGAATATATTTCTGATCAACCATTTTGATCGTAAAACTGCCCTTTTCCTGAGCCTGTAGCGTCATCAGGTTCAGCAGGGAAAAACCTATAAACAGCAGGGAGATTCGTTTCATGATCATACAGTTTTTAAATTTTGAGATTGCAGTGTTTTATTAACCGGCAATACAAAGGTGAACATTTCATCGGAACCAAGAAGGATTCCGATCAATTGACCGGTGTTTTTTTTAAATACGCAACTGCCGGAATCACCGGGTTGAGAAACCGGTGTAGCGGTTGTTCGGTCGTTTGTGGAGCCGATCAGGATAATGTTTTTTTTATACACCGGCCCGGCTTTATATTCAACATCTGTACCTACACCATAATCAAGAATATAAGCATCTCTTATTCTGTTGCCTTTAGAAATAATCGTTACATTTGGCTGACTGGTTTTTACATCCATATCTGAAACGGCATAGTACTGGTCGGAAAAAGATTTATAGCTGCCCGAAAGCGCTTGTTTTTCATCAAGTTTAATGACGGCAAGATCCTGGTTGTATGATAAAAGCTTATAGTACCATGTTCCTGCCGCGTTACCATCCACAAAGGCAGTTGAAGCGATGGGGGGATTCGGGATATCGTTATTGCTTTCATCATAGTATCCCTGTGTGAGGATATGGGCAGACGTAACCAGCCCCATAAAATCAGGATCCTCAGTTGAACGAACGGCACAACAAATTGAACCTGAATAATCCGGGTTCACTGAATCTGAAGCCTCTGTTTCCTGTTGCGAGAGTTGGATGGTTCCTTTGCCCGCCCCTTTTACTATTTCTGTTGCAATGGTCGCAAACGACAAATCGGGCATCTCAACCTTTAACTTTTCAGGAATATAACTGGTGTTGTTGTCGGTCAGGTAAATTGCAACTACATGCGATTTTTTCCGGTTGAGATCATGCACCGCGTTACTTACATGCCGGATATTGGGAAAAGTGCGTTTAAGCTTTTCCTCATGTTGCTCAACGGCTCTGAGTGCAACTTCTGCCATGTTGATATTTCCTGCTGGTTTCCTCATTTTGTATCTTTTGCAACTGAATTACGAACTTTCATGACCTTATTCAATATGTCAAACCAGAAAGGCGCCCCCAGTGAAAGAGCCAAGGCGGTAATTAACCATCCCAAAAGGGCCAGTAAGAAACCTTGAAAATCCTGAGCATTACTGCGATGTGAATCCCATCCAAGGCCCAGGATCTCATTTGATTTGCCGATATCTGTTTTCACCAGTGAATCTGCCTGTTTCAATAAAGCCTCTCTTTTTTTCTGTAGTTCCTTTGTCCTGATCAAATTGTATGATTCCTGCTTTTCCAGTCTGATGAGGCTGTCGCCTTTGGGGGTATTGCGGTTTTTTTCGATTTCGAAAAGGAGATTTTCCATGCTGGTTTTCTGATCGGCAATTTCTTTGCTGAGATCGGGGTGTGCTTTTACAAAAACATCGGCCTGCTGTACAATTTGCTCCCTGAGTTTGGGATCTTTCTCTAATTTGCCGACGATGGTTATCGTATCAACATTGAAAACGATGGCGATCAGCAATCCGATAAAAAATAAAATAACCTGGGTATTTTTCTTATACCATCCTGATGCGCGATCCATGGTTTCGTCAAACCAGTTTTCGAGATATCCTTTAAACTTGTCAACGTCGCCCTGGGCATCAGCCCACATGGATTTGAGATAACTCAGTGTTTCTTTGCTTATTTCAGACTTTCCCCAGTTGGTCACATTTTCATCCAGGGCTTTCTGAATCAATAAATTTATATCATCACCTGGCTTTACTTTATCTCCCCGCAGCAAATCAATCAACACCTTTGAAAAGGTTTCCCTCGTTATGTAGGATGGCCGGCTGTTGCTTTTATTCTCTCCCAGGAATTTGATGAGCGGATGATTGTAAAATTCAAACGAGGTGGAATCTTTTTCTCCACCATTGCCTGTTTTTTTGAAAAGATAAAAAATGCTTGAAATCCGTGAGCTGAACTTATTTTCATCCTCCAGCATTTTAAAGATGGCCCGCTCTAAAATTTTTGACCTGAATGCGAAGGCGGAGGCAATCATTTCCTGGATAATCGTAGCAAGGAGACTATATAATAAAAAGATAAATACAAGACCAATCACTACCTCCAAAACACTTGAATTAAACATTTCATTGCGTTTTTTTACCTACTCTTTAAAACGGATTTTCGGCAACTCCGGAGATTCAGGACAAAGATAATATGCAAAAATAAAAAGTCAATCCTCTGACCTGATTATTTTAACCGATTATCTATTCTGCTGCACATTTCTTCGGGTGTCGTGAAACAGAAAAATTTATCAGGTGAATATAATAGTAGCCACTTTTAGTACAAAAAACCAAACATCCAGAGGGGAATAATGTTGTCAGATCCTATTTCAATATTGTCTTTTACCACATAAGCGTTCTGAACATCCTGTATTTGTTTGGTTTGTTTGCTTTTTCCTCCTATTTCGAAAGTGTATTTATCTGCTACCAGGAAATCAGCCTCTTTCGATGCATTTATGTTATACTTTACATTGACCTGATTAAAGAAGAATGTTTCTCTGATATTTACAATATTTACATTGTCTTCCCCCTGGTTATACATCAGATTTGAATTATTGAGGTAAATTTTTTCAGGCTTGTTCAGGCTGTTTATTCCTTTTTCAGGCATGTAAAGCAACTGCAACAGCTGAGCGTTATTGAGTAAGCCAATATATGTTTTCATCGTATTTAAACTTATTCCTGTCCGTGAACTTAGAGCATTCATATTGGGTTTAAATGGCACTGAACCGCTTATAATTCTCAATAATTTTTTCAGATAAATAATATTTGCCGTTTGAATTGATGCAAACTGAGGAATGTCTACTTCCAAAACCGTTAGTATGATTTCGCTGAGTTTTTGGTGATAGGATGACAAACTTTCTTTGAAAAAAGGATAGTATCCATACTTCAAATAAGCTTCGAAAAAAGCGAGCGGTTTGATTTTTTGAATGATACCAACTGATAGCTGAATATGATTGTTCAGTATTTCTTCTAAGCCGAGTATCGGAAATTTGATGTTATTTTGAAAATGCAAATATTCTCTGAACGATAATCCCGGCATTTCATACACCACTGCCCGCCGGCTCAAATCAGCTTTTGTTTGCCTGAGATGTAATAAGGACGAACCGGTAAAAATTATTTTCAAATCAGCTATGTCATCGTATATATTCTTTATTTCCGTTGTCCAGTTTGCATATTTGTGAACTTCATCAATGGCCAATAACTTACCCCCTTTTTTATGAAAAGTATCTGCTAAATCATAAAGCTTATTGTCCGAAAAGTATAAATTATCCAGGCTGACGTAAAGAACGCTGTTGTCAGGAGCAAAATTTTGCTTGATATATTGCAAAACCAAGGTCGTTTTTCCAACACCTCTGCTTCCTTTGATACCGATAACTCTGTTTGACCAATCAATTTCATTGATAAAATCACGCACAAGCTCAGTTTGGACGGAGGCATATTTTTCGTAAAATTTTTGTACCAGTTTTTCCATAATCTCTGATTTACTCAAGTTTCGGGGTTAAACAAGTGCCCTGATTATTCAATATTCATGAGAGCCTTCGTTAGATGCATACCCTGGCACGAAGTGGCTCAATATCAATAACCGTGGGTTTCACCCACGGTTATTCAGATTAAGCTCTTTCAGAGCTTTCCGTATCATTTATCAACCCCGAAACCTGAGTGATTTATGTATGCAAAGATAATATGTAATTCCTAAAACGTCACTGTGTTAATGTTTTTTATTTATAAAAACATCAACGCGTTGATGTTTTTACGTGTGTTTTTCCTGGGAATTTAATGAGTGGGTGATTGCAGATAAAAAGTCTATCGTATTTTTGCCGGGCAAACTTACACCTTTCCTTTTATAAACCCTTTCCATATGAAACCCGACCGTTCTGCCGCCCTGAACCTGCTTCACACGTATGTTAAAAATGAAAAGATGATTTTCCACTGCCTGGCATCGGAAGCCGTGATGCGTGGTTTGGCCCGGAAACTCGGGTGCAACGAAGAGGATTGGGGACTGGCAGGGCTGTTGCACGATCTCGATGTGGAGACCACGAACGCCGAAGCTACCATCCATGGCACCCAAACTGAAAAACTGTTAAGCGATTATGAGATCCATCCGGATATCCTGGATGCCATCAGGATGCACAACGAATATTCCTCCGGGAAAGAAAGAAGCACCGAATTCCAGCATGCCCTCGCAGCCGGAGAAACCATCACCGGTCTGATCTTTGCCACTACCTATGTTTATCCTGAAAAAAAACTGGCGGTGGTAAAACCCAAATCGGTTGTGAAACGCATGAAGGAAAAGATGTTTGCAGCCTCTGTGAAACGGGAAAACATTCTGGAGTGTGAAAAAATCGGTATCCCCATTGATGAGTTCGCGGCGCTGGCCATTGAGGCGATGCTGCCGATTGCAGGGGAGATCGGACTTTGAAATGTCAAAATGCAAAAGTCAAATGTCAAATGTCAAAATTGAGAAATCTGAAACGTTAATCATTTTCACCTGCTTTCTTGTCCATCCGTCCACTTGACCACTTGCCCACTTGTCCACCAGTTCACAAGCCTCCATCGATCAACCATACCAACGCCGCCATGGCAGCCGCACCAAGCTGGAGTTCGCGAACATTGACTTTATCAAACGTATCCCCGGAGGCATGCTGGTAGTCGAAATAGCGCTGCGAGTCAGTTACAAGCGCAATGAGGGGAATGTCAAGGGGTTTCAGGTCGCGGATATCAACGCCACTCCCACCTTTTTCGATGGACCATAAGCCATAGGGTTGCAGCATTGGTTTCCATGCCACAATTTTTGTCAGTTGCTCACCGGTTGCCTCGATGGAGAAACCTTGCGGCGTAAAGCCGCCACGGTCGGCTTCGATGGCAGCCAGATGCTTTTCCCGGCCCGATGCCGATTTTCTGATGGCCTCTGCCGCATAAACTTTTGCGCCCCGCTGATCGTATTCCTCATCCATAAAGACCACCACCCGAAGTGTGTGCCGTGGCCGGATGTTCAGCGCTTTGAAAAGCCTCAGCACTTCAATGGTCTGAACCACGCCTGCGCCATCGTCATGCGCGCCCTGACCGGTGTCCCAGGAGTCGATATGTCCGCCGAACGCGATGATCTCTCCGGGAAATTCACTTCCACGAATCTCTCCGATCATGTTGGCGCTTTTAACCTCGGGATGCAGTATACACGATTCCTTTACATACAATTTCAACCCCGGATCGCTTTTCAGCCATTTGGAAAGGCTGTCGGCATCGTTTGTACTCACCGATATGGCAGGGATTGCCTTCACCGAATCGGCGTAATGCTGAATACCGGTATGCGGATCGTTGTCGTGGGCCAGGGTCGACGACCGAACGATCACCGCCAATGCCCCGAACCTGGCTGCCTGCATGGCGCCGCGGGCACGCTGGTCAACGGCGCCGCCATAGGCTTCGAAAGTGTAAATAGGCGCCGGATCGGCGGCCCGGTTAAAAAAGACGATCCGGCCTTCGATTTTTTCCCTGCCCAGGTTCTTTAGCTGGTCAAAATTTTTCACCTCCACCACGTTGGCGGTGATCCCGCCCTGGGGTGTAGCAACCGAACCGCCGATGGCACAAACGTGCAACCCATGGTTACCGGCTTTCGCCGAAATAACCTTTGCGACTTCCTTTTCGCCCCGTTCCCAGTGTGTAACCATCACCGGTTGTAAATAAACGGTGTCAAGCCCCATGCCATCGAGTAGATGTTTAGCCCATTGCACGGCTTTTTCAGCTTGCGGCGAACCACACAACCTTCCTCCGATTTTGTTGCACAAATAGTCCAACTGATGATAGGCAACCGGGTTTGAAAGGGCTTCGGTGTAAATTTTCCGGATCATCAGCGAATCGTTATTCTGAGCAGAAACCGATGAAAAAAGTAGTTGAAAGAAGAGTATAGAGCTAAAAAGGGTAAGAATTCGCATGATTTGCTGTTTTTAACCGGCAAAAGTACGATAATGTTGGATACCTCATTCCCTCGAACCCTTTCCGGATTATTCCTTTTCCAGGTATTCGCTTGGCGTCATGCCAATAATTCGTCTGAAGGCTTCGTTAAACGACGATTTTGAGGTGAATCCGGCCAGCCGGGCGATGCCCTGAATGGAATATTTCTGATGATGGCTGTCTTTAAGCAGCCGCTGTGCCTCACGGATTCTGAAGGTGTTGATATAAGTATAGAAGTTCAGCTGGTGCGATTCATTAATCACCTGAGAGAGGTACTTTGAATTAGTATCCAGCTTTTCGGCTACATCATCAATGGAAAGTTTTCCGTTGAGATAGATTTGTTCCTTCATTAACTTATCAAGTTTCCTGGCCAGTACTTTTTTCTGCTGTTCAGTGAGTCCGGAACCTGCATACTTTTTCACCCGCAGGCCATCAACTTCATCGCCAGGTTCAACCACCGTGTTATCTGCTTCCGTTTGCCGGTTGATGAAGGAACCAGCCGGATGTTGGTCAGTTGTAAGGTTTTCAATAACCACGGGATGGGCGTCACGCAATTCTTCCGGCGCCTCTGAAACCAACTCCGTGTGAGGATAAATATCCTGTTGTAAAAAACCAAAAATGGCAAAAAATAAAATGATTAAAACTACCGCCAGGTTAATAAAAACGTGAAATTTATCGTGTTCATTCCATCCGATAATATAACTCAGGTCAAGGAGGATCAGAAAACCAATCATCATCATGGTAAGAATGATCACCCATGACAACTTGATGGACTCCCTGTATGAAAATACCGATTCAATGTTTGACTTATGCAACTTATATAGCCTGGCTATTTTAATGGAATAGAGCACCACCTGGACATTGAAGTACCCGTATACAAAAAGATAATAGGCAACCTTTAAAAATGTGAGCCATTCGTTATCAAACAATCCGGTACCATGGGTTGCAAAGGCTTCCTGCCTGTCGTAGGTCATGAAATAATACGGCAGCGAAAGCACAAAAAGCAGGAACGCCGGCAATAAATGAATGTATTCCTTCCTGGTGAAATGATATTCCTGGATGATAAGTGATTTGATATAGTAGTAAAAAACCGGGAAAAAAGTGAGGAACAAGGGTATTCCAAGGGGAAAAAGATACCAGAAAAAATGGTAAAGGCCCGGGGAATAGGCCCCTTTATATACCGCGAAAAAAGCACTTGTAAGCATGAACCAGCCCAGGTATTTTTTTGAATAGTTACCGTGACGGAAAAACAGGATGAAGGAAAGAACGGCAAACAACGCCGACTGATAGATCTGCAGAATGATGATGATATTTTTCCAATCAAACATATTGCATCGTTTTAAACACCTCCCTGCGCTGTGGGGTCGCCCAAACAACGGGCACAGCCTGTCAATCTTTTCCCAAAGCTAAGAAAAATTACTGAAAACATGAAATATTATTTAATGTCCGAGCTTGATTCTTTAAAACAAATGCCATATAACATCCTGCTTTTATGTATCTTAAACTACTTTGTTGTATGGATTCCTGAATCCGTACATACATGACATCGGGTAACCTGTTTTATATTTGTTTTCTTTTCTATCTTGCAGCCAAATATTTTCCCGATTTTTTACGCAGTCAAGAGCACACCTAATCAAAATCAAATGATTACTAACCCTCTTTTCTCTTCTCTCAAAAGTCAGCCAAAAACAACGCAATATATATTTCCACAAAGAATTTTCTTTTTTTGTAACCAACCACAAAAAACCAACTCAATATGAAAAGATTTTTACTGTTTTTGTTCGCCTTTACAATCGGATCCTTTTTGTTCCTTCAAAATGTAACTGGGCAAGTTGCCACCAACAGTGGTTCCGGCTTGGCCGCAAACTACACCAGTTTGGCCAACGCCATTACTGCACTGAATGCAGCCACTATAACCAGCCCTGTGATCATTACACTTACCGGCAATGAAACTGCACCTGCCGGAACAGGCTATTACATTACCGCTACCGGAACCGCTGCAAATACCCTCACTATTCAGGGAAGTAGCAGCACAATAACGGCAGGAGCAAATTCTGCCAACGGATCTATGGATGCTGTTTTTAAAATTGTCGGGGGTGATTATATCACAATACAGAATTTTACCATACAGGAAAATACGGTTGCCAATACAATTACTGCGACCGGAGCTACTAATACCATGACAGAAGCCGGAGTTTTAATCATTCATGCCTCGGCCACCAATGGAGCGCAGAACAATACCATCCAAAATAACACTATTACCCTGTCCTCTGTTTATCCCAACGCAGTTGGTATATTATCAACGTCCTGTTCAACTACGTCCAACGCAAGCCCTGGCGTAAACACTACAGCGGATGCTACATCTACTGCTGGAACGAATTCCGGCAATAAAATTTACGGAAACACAATCTCTAATGTGGCATTTGGTATGATGTTTATTTGTCCTCCAATTACTGCAACAGTTTTTGAGACTGGAAATGATGTAGGAGGAACATCATTAACAACTGCAAATACAATTACCTACGGTAATAATACAGCTTCAACGGCTCCGTGGAACAGGTCAACCGCTGCAAGCGGCGGTATTGTTTACAGAAACGGAGCAGGAAACAACATGCGGTTTAATACCATCAATACCATTGGGACCCTTTCAATTGTGAGTACTGCCATTTTAATTTCAAGTGGAAGTACGCCGTCTGGTGTGACTTATACATCAACCATCAGCGACAATACTATTACAATGACAAATGTTGGCATTACTACTATTACTGGTATTGATTTCGGACATGGCATCTCTACAGGAACGATCGTTGGAAGTAATAATAACCTGACAATAAATCAGACTACAACTGCTGCAAACAGTGGGGCAGTAACTGGAATAAAAGCAAATTATGCTTCTGCAACCAATACTTGCAGTTCAAATACAATGGTGTTTAATCAATCAGAAACAACAGGTGCATTATCAGGGGCAACAACAGGGATAACAGTTGCCGGAGCAGGTTCCACGCTGACAACGAATTCAAATAATATCACCATAAACCAGACAGGTTCAGGAACGGGAACCATAACCGGTGCCGTCATCGCAATAAATTCGTCCGCAATAGCAACGACAGCGAATGCATTAAACAATACGATTGTGTTTAATTCTACTTTTAGACTTTAGGAATAGTTGTGTTTATAGTAACGATCAATGT
>JBAXFM010000173.1:0-10865 GCA_037139855.1 Bacteroidota bacterium | reverse complement strand
CCCGCGACAATGAGGCAGCGCCCAACAGGGGGATGTGGAGTGAAGTCATGCTGCTTAGCGCCCCAACCTTCCTGGGAAATAACCCCTATGCATTTGTAAAACTGGCCATCACTCACCGGCAATATATTTCGCTGGTAAAGAAAAGACTGGTAGCAGCATACCAGTTAAGTTACCAGGGAACCATTGGCGGAACCACACCCTATTATATCATGCCCTACATTTACAGTTCCTACAGCCTGACAACTAAACCCGACGGATTGGGCGGTGCACGAACCATCCGCGGTATTCTCCGCAACCGTATCACCGGCGATGGGGTGGCATTTGGCAACGTTGAACTTCGGTGGAAATTTTTCAAATCTGTTGTGCTGAAGCAAAATCTCTATCTTGGCCTCACCGCGTTCCTTGATGGGGGCATGGTAGTGCAGGATCATAAAATTTACACCAATGTGATCCCCGAAGACCAGAAATCTTTCTATTTCAACGAAAGCACAGACAGGCTGCACCTGGCCACCGGACTGGGCCTTCGAATTGCCATCAACGATAATTTCATTATTTCTGTCGATTATGGGATGGCGCTGAATAAACAGGACGGAAACAGCGGGTTGTATATTGGGATTGGGAATATATTCTGAAAAGCCCCACCCCCGGACCCTTCTCAAACATGGAGGAGGCAGTTCCCCGGTTTTTTGTAACTTTTATATGAATATTTTGCAGAAATCAGTTGACAAATTATTGCATACTTCCGGCAGGTTCCAGCTGGCATTACGATTCCTGTTACTCGGATTCGTTATATTTTTTCTGCTTACGTTTATGTTCCGGTCACCTCTTGCTGCATGGTATCTGCACCAACGCATCGAACGCTATAACAGAGCCAGTCAGGCAACGCTGAAAATTTCAAATGTCAGGATTCAGGGGTTGGCATCAGTACTGGTAACCGGCATCAGCCTGAAACCCGACAAAGGAGATACTTTGCTGCAGGTTGACTCAGCTTATGCTTCTTTCAGCATCCTGAAACTGCTTGCCGGGCGTATCGTCCTGCACAACGTGAAGCTTATAAATACGGCCATTTTGCTTGAAAGCCACGACAGTACCTCCAATTACAGGTTTCTGCTGCGGGGCCGGGAGGAGACGCGGGATTCTGCTACGGGCCCGGTAAATTATGCCGCCACCATCGATCGGATGATGCGGCTGATCTTTGATATTATTCCACTTTCCCTGGATGTCAGAAATTTTAACCTGACAGTTATTCCCGATGGTCATCGAATGTGTATGCATGTTGATCATTTTAACCTGACCGACCATTATTTCAGATCCGCGGTAGAGATCAGCGAGGATAGTACCACGGCACACTGGATGGTGGCCGGGAAAATGGACAACCATAACAGGGTAGCTGAATTCAGGCTCTATTCGGCTGATACCTCAACCATTTCCCTTCCGTTTCTTAAAAACAAGTGGAATGCACAGGTGAACTTCGACACGCTTGCTTTCAGCCTTGCAGAGCAGGAAGGAGGAGATGATCTGGCACAGATCAGCGGGTTTGCCTCGTTAACAGGATTGCGGGTGGATCATCGGCGGATTGCGGCCGGACCTGTAACGTTTGATAAAACCGAGATCAGATATTTGTTGAACATCGGCGCTGATTATGCCGAATTGGATAGCTCCACGCGGGTTACATTTAACAAAATTGACTTTCGACCCTATATTCGTTACCGGCCAAAACCATCTAAACAGATTACCCTTCAGATACACAAGCCACAATTTCCTGCACAGGAACTGTTTTCTTCGTTCCCGCAGGGACTTTTCACCAATCTTGACGGTATAAAGGTAAAAGGGAATTTATCCTGGTTTCTCGATTTCTTTGTTGATCTCTCCATCCCTGATTCACTGAAGTTTGCAACCTCTCTCGACCGCTATCAGTTCAGTGTGTTGTCATACGGGAATGCCGAACTGACAAAAATCAACGGACCATTCTTATATACGGTCTATGATCGCGACGTTCCGGTGAGAACCTTTATGATTGGCCCCGAAAATCCTGAGTTCCGCACCCTGGACCATATTTCGCAATACCTGCAAATGGCTGTTCTCACGAGTGAGGATGGCGCCTTTTACCAACACCAGGGCTTCCTGCCGGATGCTTTCCGCGAATCGATCATCACCAATATCAAAGAACGCCGGTTTGCACGCGGGGGAAGCACCATCAGCATGCAACTGGTGAAAAATGTTTTCCTCAGCCGGAACAAAACGGTGGCACGTAAACTGGAAGAGGCGCTCATTGTCTGGCTTATTGAAAACCAGGGATTGAGTACAAAAGAGCGGATGTACGAAGTGTATCTCAACCTCATCGAATGGGGACCGATGATTTACGGCGCCAACGAAGCCTCCCACTATTATTTCAACAAAGAGGCTTCCAGGCTTACGCTGGCGGAGGCCATTTTTATGGCTTCCATCATACCCCGTCCGAAATGGTTCAAGTATTCCTTTGATGAAAACGGCCATCTCCGCGAATCAAATGCTGGTTTTTATCGGCTGGTTTCCGAAAAAATGCTCAACAAAGGCTGGATTAGTTCCCAGGATGCTGAAAAACTGATCCCCGATGTTGAACTGAAAGGTCCGGCTAAACTGCTGTTGAAAAAAACAGATTCCATGGTTCCCGATACTTTAGTGCCTGAACCTGAATGAATATCCACCATTCTTTCCAAATAAATATAAGTAACTCTGTGCCCCTCTGCGAAAAACTCCGCGTTCTCTGCGTTTATTTTTTTTTACCGCTGAGAACGCAAAGAATACGCGGAGAACCGCTGAGTCATATCGTCATTTTATTCTTATTTTTGTATCTGTGTTTTATTAACCATATAAATTCCAACCATTGCGTACCATACTGATTCTAATTACCGCTCTGTTCATATTGTCGTTGCCGGCATCCGGTCAGGAGAGCTTGTCAAAATCCCAAAAAAAGGAACAAAAGAAAACCCAGAAGCACGGGCAAAAGGACGAGGAGGAGGATCCGAATCCATTTCCCTTGCGGCGCGTGGAGTTTGGCCTCAATTTTGGCGCCTATTTCGCCAATAAATATTCGGCCAACTATTACAATGGAAGCCCCGGAAATGTCAATGATCTTGATTTTCTGATGTCCAACATCTACACATACAGGCAAATCAAAACTGCGCTGGGTCTGAGTGAAAGCGATGTCATCGAAATTCCTGCTGACGGATATGCCATGAATATGCATTACAATGTGGCTTTCAGTGGAGGATTGTTTGTGAGAATTAACCTTAACCGCAAAAACAGTTTTTTTCTGCAAGCCAATTATGCTCAGCTTCGTGCAGCCGATGTAGTGTCAATCAAAGTGAATCCGACTTCTTATCTTTCCTTCGACGACATCATGCTGGAACCGGTCATTGGTACCGAAGGACGAGTTATGATCGACCTGGGATATCAACGGTCGTTCCCACTGAAGTCAAGAATTAACCTGTTTATCCAGGGCGGTGTTACGATGTGCTATACCCAGGTGATTAAATCGATATTCGTTGCAGAAGGTACTGAATTCAATCTCATAAATATTTACGGCGATAATGGTCAACAACCCTACAACAATCAAACCTTTACGGTCAACCAGAATGCATTTGGTTTCGGAGGTTATCTTGGTGCAGGTGTCAGTATTCCATTGACCGACATGTTTGGCCTTGAACCCGGTTTTTTTACCCATTATTATCCGGTAAACCTACAGGAATATCCTGATTTTAAGGCATCTTTCGGGCTTTACCTCCGTATTTTGATGTTCTTTGGAAAAACCGAAGAATAGGTATTAAAAAGCCCTGGCAGGGAGTAGGGGAGTCCGCCTGTTTTTCAGCAACAGTTTCCTCCGCCACTGCAATCACAACTTGGTTCGGTTCCGCGGATCAAACCATTGAGAATACCTGCGGCGCAGCCAACACCCGATTTCACGGATATGGCGCCTTCCTGACAATTTTTTGCACATGCTCCGCACTCCATGCAAAAATCTTTGTGTTGGATAACAGCCTTTTGGTTTACTATTTCAAACACGGCATGCGGACAAACGATGATGCACATGCGGCAACCGTTGCATTTTTCGACGTTCAGTTCCAGTGTCACAACGTCGGGAAGGTAAATCAATGCTTTCATAGCACAATAAATCTGGTTAATATCCATCCTGCCAAACCCAGTGCGACCATACCGATCTGGACAGGCAATGATGTTTTCATCTCTTTTTGCACTCCCGAAAGAGAGGTAAAGGTTGATGATCCTGTAAAATTCATCGCCATAAATGATGAAAGTCCGCCAAGCATCAGAAACCATGAGATTTTCTCTGTGATCCCCGTTCCAAACATGGTTAAAAAAGTCAGCAAAACGGAAACCAGCCATCCCATGGCCAATCCTTTCAGCGAAAACCTGCGAAACGGGATCCAGGGTAAAAATGCCGGCGTGAGAACACAACCTGATAAATAGCCGGCATAGAGGTTCACGGTGGTTTTCCAGCCTGCACCAAAGACCAGGTCAACCGAGTATCCGCCGGGGGTGAAACCCGAAAGCAGCAGGAATGCCAAAGGAACCATGATCAGGTAATATTTTCCGTAAAAAATATCGACCGGGATTACCTTCAAACGATCAACCATGGGAAAGGTGACTCTTCGCATGGAATCGGTGGCTTTGAGACCGGCATCAAGAAAATTTTTCAGATCGTCAGCTTTTACAGGACCATAAATAACCGAGAAACCGGTCATCTTTTTTACTTCATGCGCGGCAACGCCGGTGGCGCCGAGTTGTGGGAGTATTATTTTCCGGTGATCAACCACCTGATCGAGATGGTGGATGCGGATACGTCTAACCACTTCCTTAGTGCCAAAGGTGCCTTTCCCGGCGGCACACCAAACATTGATTCCTTTGGTGTCAATAACCAGCATCCAGGCATGGAGGCCATGCAGCGCCCGGCGGAGATGATCAAAACTGAGTTTATAATTTCCGGTAACGAATACCCGGGAACCGGCATCAGGCATACCGACCGCATAAAGCCCGGGCAAAACACGGTATTTCATCCTTCCAAGCGACCATCGAACCTTAATGGTTTCCCACCTGTCACGATGGCTCCAAACCGTGGAAATTTGAGGAACCAACCCTGCATTTGTCTGAATTTGACCCGTTACAAAACTTGCAGACATGATGATCTAAAAAGTTAAAAGAAAGTAAAATCCGAGGGCAACCAGGGCAATTCCTCCGGCATACTTGGCGATGATACTAATGACCGACATCGTCTTTGAAATCTTTCCTAAACCAAGGCTGAGCCCGACGATCATGGCAGCAAGCGGAATTCCGTAACCCAGGGCAAAGGCAGTGAGCATCATCAGCCCCCAGATGGCGCTTCCCTTTACAAAAGAGGCAGCCAGAATAACCGGGAAGATCGGGTTGCAGCATGAATTCAGCGCTGTTGACAACCCCCCGATGGCCAGACCGAAAAGAATGGCTGAAAAAACAGTTTGCTTTGACTCACTTGGTTTGATTGACAGTCCGGGTATTTTAAAAGGTGTTAAATCCATGGAATAGAGCCCAAAGATAATGGCAATCAAACCTGCCACGATCTTCCAGTAATTTCCCAGGGAATCGCTGATAACTTTACCGGCGTATCCAAACAGCGAACCAATCACAGCCATGGAAATAATTGCGCCAATCAGGAACGAAAATCCTTTCAGAAATACATCCCTTGAATTTTCACGGGAAGAACTTGCACCGGTATATCCGGCTACCACACCAATTACTGCGAAATTGCAGCCGCATGTTACCACGCTGATGATGCCCATCAGGAATACCGCAACCAATACCATGATGGTCGCATGATCACTGCTTAACACCTGGTTAATCCATGTATTCATCCGGCTATTTTTTAGGACAACATGATGAACCTTTGGTAGTGTCACAAGTTGCGGTTTTTGAAGTATCGCAACCGGAGGCGCTTCCCGGAGGGCAACATGACTCTTTCACGGCGGGAACGGCAGGATGATGGAAAAGCTTCACTCCAACAACCCCCAGGGCTGCTATCAGAATAACGGCGAATATGATCTTCGACATCATGTTGCTCTTTTTTGGTGGGCAACAGCCATCCTCGCATCCGCAATCCTGCCGGTTATCCTTGATATTGCCTGATGGTTTGCTCTCTTGTGTTTCTTCCATATAAGTCAGTTTTAATTTGAAGCAGGTGTTACTCAATGACCCCTCCCCGACCCTCCCCTGGGAGGGCCGGGGTGGGGTCATTTAAAACAGCATTTATTTTGTTATCAGTATTTTACGTTCTATCTGGTTGCCGGCATTTCGTAAAATAATAGTATATAATCCACTGGAAACCGGACGCAGATCAATAGGGGTAACGGTGGTTCCGTTCACCTTTATGGATTGAGTGTCGTAAATCTTTTCACCAAGATTATTATATATTTCCAGGGTGTAAGTAGTTCCTGAACCGCTGCTGATGGCGATGTTGAAATGGCCATCGTTGGGAACGGGAGAAATGGTCACATGCGAACCATCATTCTCACTAATGCCTTCCACAACAACAAAGATTTGGTTGGAACTGTCGGAGGAGCAACCATTGAGGGTCACTACCGTCCGGTACCAGCCATTATTCAGAGCAGTGTAGGACTGTCCGGTAGCGCCTGGCAACTGGGTTCCATTCCAATACCACTGGTTTCCGGCAGTGGCATTGGAGGTTAGGGTGGTAATCAACACCGTGATAACCGGCGTTGCAGGAATGGGGTTCACAGTTACATTAAGGCTCGAAACCGTGCCATTCCCACAGAGATTATTTCCCGCAACGGTGATCGCACCTGAAACAGCGTTGAGGGCAAAATCGACTGTAATGGCATTCGTCCCAAAACCAGTAACAATGGTAGCTCCGGTTGGCATCGTCCACACATAGGCGCCTGCTCCCGCAATCGGAGTTACGGAATAAGCAACGCCTTGCGTACCGGCACACAAGGCAGAGGTGCCTGTGATGGTTCCGGCAGCCGCAGGAACTCCGTTAACTGTAACATTGAAGATGGTTGGATTCAGGGCCTGGCATCCTGCTGAATTGCTGTAGTTTACACCAACTGTTTGAGCGCCGGCAGTGTTCCATTGTACAAGGAGTACGTTGGTTCCGGTACCTGAAATAATTGACCCACCGGCAGAAATTGTCCAATTGTAATTGCTCATGCCGGCCTCAGTGGTATAACTGTAATTGCCTGATCCTGCACAAAGGCTGTTCGTTCCGGTGATGGTCGGAACCGGTGTGGCATTAACAGTTACTGTCAGTGAACCTGTTGGTCCTGTAGCGCAGGAGTTGGTTCCGGTAACTGTGACATTTCCGGAGACTGCAGAGGCGGAAAACGTGACAGTAATGGAAGGGGTGCCAGCCCCTGCTGTGATGGTGGCGCCACCTGGCACAGTCCAGTTGTAGTTTGTCGCATTGGTGATGGGTGGTACACTATAGATTACGCCTGTCTGGTTCTGGCAAACGCTTGCCGGACCCGTAATGGTACCGGGTGCCACAGGAGTTTGACATCCTGTGGTAAAGGTCATATCAGCGCCGTAGGATGTGCCAGCCGCATTAACTCCCACACAACGGTAATGGTATAAGGTTGTCGTTAGCAAACTGGTGAGATTAGCCTGAACCGGAGTTGCTGTCATCCCTGTTACCGAGGAGGGTACCGCCGGGGTATTGTTACCATAACCGGTTGTCAATCCCCAGTCGAATGAAACCGTAGTTGTTGCGTTATTCGCAGTAACAGTCCCATTCACCTGGACGCTGGTCAATCCAACGTTAGAAGCGATGTTGGTCACAACCGTTGGTTGGGCGGCAGCAGTAGTGAAGGTGAGATCAGCGCCATTGACCGTCCCTGCGGCATTTGTTCCGGTTGCACGGAAATGGTAAGTTGTTGAGGGCAACAAGCCGGTGAGGTTGGCAAGGACGGGAGTCGTGGTTGTTCCGCTTACCGTAGCCGGTGTCGCAGCAATGGTATTGCCATAAGCAACAGTTAAACCCCAGTTAAAAGAGACTGTTGTAGTAGCTGTATTTGCATTGACCGAGCCATTCAGGGTTGCTCCGAAGCCGGTAATGGCTGTTGCCGGGAGCGTGGTAACAATAGGCAGCTGTGCCGTTTGGCCGGTAATCGTGATCAACAGTGAATCTTTCATTGTAATATCCTGAACAGCAACAGCTTTAGCGTAAACGGTGCCATTGGTGATGGCGGTTACCAGCCCAAGTGCGGTGATTGAAGCAGAGCCTGTTCCCGGGACAATACTCCAGGTAACACTCTGGTTGGCCGTTGCAGGAAAGACAGTAGCCACCATCTGCAAAGTTCCGCCATTGGTGGTAATTGTCGCAGGCACGCTACCCTGGGTGGCAACTGTAACTCCGACAAGTCCCCCGATGGATATTCCCTGGGCATAGCCCATATAATCGGTGGCCCTGTTTTCGGTCCACACGCCGATGCATCTGTTGGGACCATCAGGAGTAAACCCATAGCGCATTTTACCCAAACTGGCTGATGCTGTTGTTGAACTAATTTCAACCCTGTTCCCCGGCCATGTAAAATCGCCGTTGGCATCCAACCTGGTTGCATAAATTTTATAGTTCACATCGTACATCATAAACATAGGGTTATCTGTTACCAGGGCAAGGGAACCCCGTTGCTGCTCACTGCTGGTACTGATGGGATAAACTACTTTTCCAAAATCAGTAAACTGCCTCAACCCAGCTGCTTTCGTAAACTTCTGAATATAAACGCCATATTGGGTTTGATTGGGGTTGCAGAAGGTACACACAGACCAGACATAAGCAGATCCCGGTGTAAGATTAATGGCTGTTTCAACCTGGTAAGAGTCGGTGGAACCAACATTGGTGTTGAAATTGGATCCGTTCATCCCCCAGGGAATTGTTCCACCCGGATTTATCCGCTGAACAAATGAATTAAACCGGGAACCCAGTGAGCTGTAATAACCAAAATAGGTAGTGTCAGCCTCTGCTCTAATGGAATAATATCTTGCGCCACTTGTTGTCTGATTGCAAATCTGCAATGCCGGGTAAAGGGCAGTCCCGGCATTATCATACATCTGGGAATAGAGGGTGGTTGAAATACCTACGCCACGTTTTTGATATACCACGGTAAATTTACCGGCTAAATTGGCTACGATCTGTCCGCGGGTCGTACCGGTTGTTCCAACCAGAATCTGGATGGGGGTGCCCCAGGCCAGGGTCCCCGTGACGGTAATTTTTTGAAGATTCAGGGTATTCCCCGCATCTCCGCTCCATACAACGGCTACTTCCCCATTGCTTAACGCATAGGGATAAGGCGCCAGGCCTCCGCCGAGGATAACGCCATTGGGATCCCATAAATGGGTTCCGGCTTGAGAAATTTTGTATGCCACAGCCTGCATGGCTCCGGTTCTCTGGTCCTGGTATGCCACAATCAGATTATTTGAAGCATCCACGCAAACATTGAATACAAAGGTTGCAGAACCGGATGATTTGTTGTCAACAAGAACTCCGTTCGGTCCAAGCAGTTTAAAGCCATTGGCATCAATTAATTGTGCTCTCATGTCATAATTGCTGCCATTCTGATGATAAAAGGCAATCCAGGTTTTCCCGTCTGTGGTTGATACCGACTGCATATCGGCCGTAGGAAGACCTGATATCAGCAAGTTAACTGACGTATTTGGGTTCCATTGTGCAAACATCGCACCCGGTGCAAGGGCAAGGAGTACGAACATTGCCGATAAACAAACGTTCCGGAGGAATGTTGAATCGGCGGACTTCTTTTGATTTGTTTTCATATTGGTTCGGGATTTTGCAGAATATTTAGCTGGAACAAAGATAAGGAAGTTAAAGGTGATTTGAATGCCAATGGATAAAGTAACTTCATTATATTTGTCGCATTCAGTCTGAAAAACTTAATTGAAACCCTATGTTGAAAATTTTGAAATTAATACCCTGGCTGGTCTTATTATTATTCAGTCAGATGATAGTTGCGCAAAAACCTGCTGTGACGGGTAAAAGCAATACAAAACTGGAGATTTATTATTTTCATCCAAATGAACGTTGCCCGATAGACCAGTCCATCGAAGAAACCACCCGAAAAATGATGCAGACTGATTTTGCGAAAGAAATCAAAGATGGAACCATCAAATTTCATGTCCTTAATACCGACGATAAGTCAAATGCCAACGTTGTGGGAAAGTTCGAAATGAATGCCCAGGCATTGTATTTGGTAACTTTCGTCAAAGGCAGGGAGGTTAAAAACGATCTCACTGAGTTTGCTTTTTCCAACTGCCAGAGCAATCCCGGCAAGTTTAAATCCGGGTTGAAGGAGGAGATTCTTCAGGCGCTAAAGTAAACGAAAATTTTGCCCCCTTATTTACTGCGCCTTCGGCCCAAACTCTGCCACCATGGCGATGAATGATGCGTTGAACAATAGCCAGTCCCACACCGGTTCCCTCAAATTCCTTTTCACTGTGCAGTCGCTGAAAAACACCGAACAATTTATCTACAAACTTCATATCGAAACCGGTACCATTGTCGGTGATGGAGAAAACAAAATCCTTTCCCTGGCGGGTGGTTTCGATCAGGATTTTGGGACTTTCGCATTGTGAAGTGTATTTAATTGCATTTGACAGCAGGTTTGTCCACACTTGTACCAGCATTGGATAATCACCCTTGATAAGCGGAAAGTCGGCAACTGTAAAACTGATCCGTTCCCGTTCTTCAGCCTGAGTGAGGTCGGTAAAACACTTCCATACGATTTCAGTCATATTCACGGTGGAAAGATTCATATCGGCGCGGCTCAAACGTGAAAAGGAGAGAAGATCATCGATGAGTTGTTCCA
>JBAXFM010000172.1:0-10892 GCA_037139855.1 Bacteroidota bacterium | reverse complement strand
AGCACAATCTCTTTGCTGATGCCCAATTCTTCAAATGTAATCATGTAATTGTTTTATTGTGTTCTTTCGGGATTTCCGGGGGGTGATCATACCAGGGGTTACCTGAACTATTTGACCTCAAACACTGATTATTAGGCTGCAAAGATACATCTTTATTTCGGATTTCGGATTTCGGATTTTCAACGCCGTCTAAAAATCGTTATTGTCGAACTACAAACTGTCACTTTCTAGTGATGGTAAATTTATTCACCTCCGGCCTTTGTTTTTGGGGCAAATCTATCTTCCCCCGGCTTTTCTTTGTCGTGGCAAATCTACCCACCCCCGGCTCCTCCCTGCCCACAGGGAGGGGAGGAGAGGATAGCAGGCTATGATGGGTTTGCATGGGTATTGAAAGCGAGGAATGGTTAATAAACTGTTAAATTATAGGGATACAATAAACCAAGCACATCACCCCTCCCTACGGGTAGGGCCAGGGGTGGGTAGATTCCAATTTTATTAGATATTTTACCTAAACTTATCAACACCTGTTTTACTTTTTGTGTTTTTCCTGATTATCCGGATAAACCGGACATGAATTATCATGAACTTAAACTTATATCGCGTAAACTCAGGAAAACTCAGACACCATATGAAAAACTACTATGGAGCAGAATTCGGGATCGGCAGTTGGATGGGTTTAAATTTCTTAGACAGCATCCCATTGTGTATGACAGAAATGGCAACGACCTGAATTTCTTTGTTCCTGATTTCTATTGCTCCAGTGTTCGGCTTGCTGTTGAGCTCGATGGTGGAATTCATTATAAAACACAGGATTATGATGTCAGGCGGGATGAGATTTTAACTTCAATGAACATTGAAGTTTTGCGAATTCAAAATGATGAATTGGAAGATATGGACTGCGTTCTGAGGAAGATACGAACAAGATTGTCAGCTCGTTCACGTTGAATATTTATCTATCCAGGATAGTAAACTGACTACGTCGTGGCAATCTATCCACCCCCGGTATTTCTTTGTCGTGGCTAATCTACCCACCCCCGGCCCCTCCCTGCCCACAGGGAGGGGAGGAGAGGATAGCAGGCTATGATGGGTTTGCATGGGTATTGACAGCGAGGAATGGTTAATAAACTGTTAAATTATAGGGATACAATAAACTAAGCACATCACCCCTCCCTACGGGTAGGGAGGGGCCAGGGGTGGGTAGATCATTCCTTCCTGAAAACCACGAACCTCACCTCCCGCCCATCCGCTTTGGTGGAGAAATCGATTTCCCTTACCAGGCCAGGGGTTTTAATCAGCATTTCAAACGTAACATGGGCCTCGGCTACAGCAAACCAGTTATCCCATATAACTCTGTCATCCTGCTGAAGGTCATCAAGACCTTTAATGGATAAGTCGACACGGCGCAGACTGTCGAAATGATCAACTTTCAGGGTTTCGCTGAGATATGGGTAGAAGTATAGCAGTCTTGATCCCGGCGCTCCCGGATTTTCTTTGATAAAAGCAGCAACCCCTTTGGCAAGTTTTTGCTCGCCGGTGAGACTCATATCTTTATTCCAATTGATTGCCGCCGGGTTTTTGGTGAAGGGGAAAACAATTACATATAAAATCAGCAGGCTTCCGACAATCATCTTCACATGTTTTTGCCCGGCTGGAAGTTCTTCGGTCAGGAAATTAAAACCTCTCAAGGCAATCAGACAAATCAGCGGCAATACCCCAAGCAGTACACGTTTTAATCCCATGGAATTAAAAATTCCAAAATACCAGAAAACCGAATGTGCCAGAATGAATACCAGAAATCCAAAAACGACCAAAATATATTCCTCATTCATCAGGGCTGTTTTTTTCTTCAGATATCTCCAAGGATAACTTATTAAACCACTCACCAGCAATAAATAAAGCGGAATCCCAATCACATAGTTCAGCTGGAAAATAAAGTGCAAAAACGGGCCACTTCCATATTTTTGTGTCAGGCTGGCATACGGAATTTTATTGAATACCCACAAAAGGTCGTGATAAACAAAATATCCGGTAAGTGCGAAAATCAAATGGCCGGTTAACAGCCAGGGCAAGTATTTCCATTTGTTGGTGAAGATAAAATATAAACCAAAAACCATGATGAAGATCAATCCTTCGGAGCGTACAAAAGGCATAAGCGAAACAACCAGCGCTGCCGGAATCCATGCTTTCTGAAGGATCAGATAAATGGCCCCGATCAAAAACAGGGCAAACAGCGGTTCTGTCAGTCCCGAAAAGGTGAGGACGTAATAGAGCGGGGTGAAGATCAGAAATACAATAACGAGTAAAGGATTCCTGATGCTGAGCCGCTCAGCTGTAAGAAAAGTCAGGTAAAAACTCAGCAGGGAAACACATAAGTTGAAAAATTTCATCCCGTTAAATCCGAATTGGGCAAAGGGAGAACTGATAATTACAAACAAAGGCTTGGCCCAATGATTCAGATAAAGAACTGGATGAACAGGCGCATACCGGGAAAAAAAATAATGTGCAATGCTGTCCCCGTCATCCCCGGTGCCATCAAAAAAAATAATCGTCAACACCCCGGCCAGGATATAGGCTGCCAGTAAAATAAAGACAGCATTTTGTTTAAAATATGATAAAGCTTTTTCCATCAGTAGGTCAATATTCAAAATGCAAAGTAAATGTCAAAATCCGGTATTCTCCGTTCGACATTCAATATTCAATATTCGATATTCGACATTCATTCCTTAATCCCCAGCGCCGCAAGTCCTCCCTCCGCCGTTTCCTTATAAATTCTTGGCAAATCATGTCCCGTTTGTCGCATGGCCTGAATAACTCTGTCGAAACTTACCATATGATGACCATCAGAGAGCAAGGCATACATGTTCGCATCCAGGGCCCGGGCTGCGCCAAATGCGTTGCGTTCAATACAGGGTATTTGGACCAATCCCAGCAGTGGGTCGCAGGTAAGGCCCAGGAAATGCTCCATGGCAATGGAAGCAGCATACTCTACCTGGCCTGGCGTTCCGCCAAACATCTGCTCCGCTGCTGCGGCAGCCATGGAACTCGCGCTGCCCACTTCGCCCTGGCAACCCACTTCGGCTCCGGAAATTGACGCATTAGTCTTGATCAGGTTCCCGATCAGTCCGGCAGTCGCCAGTCCGCGCAGGATCTTTTTTTCATTGAAATCGTACTGTGTTTTTAACAGGTACAGCACAGCCGGAATGACCCCGCATGAACCACATGTGGGTGCGGTAACTATTTTTCCACCGGAAGCATTTTCCTCCGAAACAGCCAGGGCAAAAGCAAAGGTAAATGCACGGCGTGATAACGTTCCCTTGAAACTTCGGGCTTTGGTGTAAAATGAACATGCTTTCCGGGGAAGGTTTAACCGTCCGGGCAACACACCTTCGGCTTCAATTCCACGTTCAATCGCATCCTGCATCACCTTCCAAACTTCTGCGAGATGATCCCAGATAGCAGGGGTTTCATGCATCTCAACAAACTCCCATAGGCTCCGTCCGTTTTCCTGGCACCAGGCGAGAATATCGGTCATGGTGTTCAATGGATATATATGGGCCGACGGATCCCGTTGCCCGGTATCACTGATATCACCACCGCCGATGCTGTAAGTAATCCATTCATCACGGATGTTGTCGGCTTTATCAAGCGCTTCAAATTTCATCCCGTTGGGATGTGCCGGTAAAAATAGTTCGGGTTCCCAGATGATTGTGGTGGAAAATGGCGCCAGCACATCCTGGATAGCCTTGTCAGTCATGTGCCCTTTTCCGGTAGCAGCAAGACTTCCATACAAGGTAACCCTGTACTTCTTTATTCCGGGGTTGCGTGATTTAAAAATTGTGGCTGCTTTGCCTGGCCCCATGGTATGGCTGCTGGAAGGGCCGTAACCGATTTTGAAGATTTCGCTGATAGATTCCATGATTTGATCTGTTAATCCTTGATGAAGATTGAAGTTTTTTGTTTCACGCAGATTTGCGCAGGAAAGTACGCAGATTTCCGCTGAGAAAAATACACAAATTTGGGCAGATAACTTATTTTTTGTAATTATTTTCTGCGGGAATCTGCGAGTAAATCCGCGTAAATCTGCGAGAAAAATCTGCGTGAAATAAAAAAAGCCGTCGTATTAGTGACGGCTTGATGATTAAATGTTAAAAAACGGTTAACCCATTCTGACCACTAAATCAGCCAAACGTTGTGAATAACCGTTTTCATTGTCATACCATGAAATAACTTTCACGAGGTTCCCGCCTAAAACTTTGGTAAGTTCGGAGTCATAAATGGATGAATGAGGATTTCCAACAATGTCGCAACTGACCAGCGGCTCGTCAAGATATTGCAATACACCTTTCATCGGACCATTCGCAGCGGCTTTCATGGCTGCATGGATTTCATCTTTGGTTACATCGCGGTTCAATTCGCAGGTAAGGTCAACGAGCGATCCATCAGGAGTCGGAACACGTACGGCGAAACCATCCATTTTACCTTCCAGCTCAGGAATAACCAGTCCAATGGCTTTTGCGGCGCCTGTTTTGGTTGGGATGATGGAAACAGCAGCTGCACGGGCTCTGCGAAGATCTTTGTGAGGGGCATCAAGGATGATCTGGTCATTGGTATAACTGTGAATGGTATTCATTAGTCCTTTTTTTATACCAAAACTGTCATTCAGTACCTTGGCGATGGGAGCCAGGCAGTTTGTGGTACAGGATGCATTGGAAATGAGTTTCATATCAGAAGTGAGCGTGTTGTCATTCACCCCAAGTACGATGGTGGCATCCACGTCATCTTTGCTATCTGAAGGTACTGACAGTAAAACTTTTTTGGCGCCAGCGGTAAGGTGTTTGCTCATTTTTTCGCGTGTACGGAAAATCCCGGTACATTCGATCACGATTTCAACACCAAGGGCAGCCCATGGAAGATTGGCAGGATCTTTCTCGGCCATTACTTTGAACTTTTTTCCGTTCACTACAAGGCTATCGCCATCAACGGCAACCTCTCCCGGGAATTTCCCATGAACAGAATCGTATTTTAACAGATGAGCCAGTGTTTTGGCATCTGTAAGGTCATTGATCGCAACAACCTCTACATTTGTTTTTGCTAACAGTGCACGGTAGGTAAGGCGTCCGATGCGCCCGAATCCGTTGATTCCAACTTTGATTGTTCCCATAAGATATTTGATTTTGAATTGAAAAACTTGATAAAAATGAAGTGCAAAATTACAGATTTTAACCGTAGTAAAAAAAATCAATTTTTATTTGTCCGGGAGCCGGAAATACTATAGCTTTATCATCATCAATGCCATGCTATGTATAAAATATATGCTGTTTCCGATGGTACCGGGCGCACAGCCCAGCAAGCCTTGCAGGCTGTGCTTACCCAGTTCAAAAACAGGGAAGTCGATATTATTTTAAAGGCCGAGGTAAGATCAGAACAACAGATCGAAGAAATTGTCAGGGAAGTTGAACAGCAAAAGGGTTTCATTGTTCATACCCTTGTTGCTGAGCCGCTGCGTGAAAACATCCTGAGAATCTGCCGGGTTCACAATGTTGATGCTATCGACCTGATCGGACCATTATTGAGCCGTCTGACTCATTTTCTGGATGCATCTCCGCAAGGAGAACCGGGTTTATTTTTTTCACTCAACAAAGAATATTTCAAACGCATTGATTCAATGCAATTTGCATTTAATCATGATGATGGTTTGCGTGACAATGATTATGAACTGGCAGAAATTGTACTGGTAGGCGTGTCGCGAACATTTAAAACGCCATTGAGCATATTCCTTGCCTACAAAGGCTGGTTTGTTGCAAATTATCCTGTCGTGATTGGCGCTGAACTTCCCGAATCCCTGGCAAAACTGCCTTACGGTCGCGTTTTTGGACTTACAACCCAGGCCCATGAACTCTCGGGATTGCGAAAAGCCAGAGAGGAATACCTGGGTGGTTCTACCGAGGATTACGCAAAAGTTGAATTTGTTCGCAAGGAACTTTATTATGCCCAGCGAATTTTCAATCAATATGAATGGCCGGTTATTCAGGTCACCAATAAACCAATCGAGGAAATCGCTTCGGAAATCCTGGCAGTGAAACGGAGAATTGACCAGGATTGAAATATTTAACGTAATTTTGCAAGGGTTCCGAACATCAATCAAACATTTAATGTCAAATACAAAATACATATTCGTCACTGGCGGAGTAACTTCTTCGTTGGGAAAAGGCATCATCTCCTCTTCAATTGCCAAATTACTTGTTGCACGTGGTTTTACCGTGACCATTCAAAAGCTTGATCCATATATCAACATTGATCCGGGAACACTGAACCCCTATGAACATGGCGAGTGTTTCGTTACCGAGGATGGCGCAGAGACCGACCTTGATCTGGGCCACTATGAGCGTTTTTCAAACGTACCAACTTCCCAGGCAAACAATGTTACCACCGGCGTGATTTACCAATCAGTCATCACCAAAGAACGTCAGGGTGAGTATCTTGGTGAAACAGTGCAGGTTATCCCACACATCACAGATGAAATCAAATACCGGATCAAACTCCTTGCCAACAGGGGCGACTACGATTTTATCATCACAGAAATTGGCGGAACCGTGGGCGACATTGAGTCATTGCCATTTATTGAAGCGGTTCGTCAGTTGCGGTGGGAACTTGGACGCAATTGCGTAGTGGTTCATCTCACACTCGTTCCATATCTGGCAGCGGCCGGCGAATTGAAAACCAAACCAACCCAGCATTCAGTCAAAACTTTGCTGGAGTCCGGCGTTCAACCCGATATCATTGTTTGCCGCACCGAAAAGCATCTTTCAGAAGGCATCCGCAATAAGATTGCCTTGTTTTGCAACGTCAGTCCCACATCAGTCATTGAATCCATTGATGCTGAGTCGATATACGAAGTTCCCATCCTGATGCGCGAGGAAAATCTGGATCTTGAAATTCTCAAGAAAACGGAAATGCCTTTCGACCAGGAACCCGATTTAACTGATTGGCAGCAATTTTTATATGCGTTGAAACATCCGTCAGGTGAAGTTAATATTGGCCTGGTGGGAAAATATGTTGAGTTGAAGGATGCCTATAAATCCATCAACGAGTCTTTTATCCACGCCGGTACATCAAACGGAGTGCGTGTTAAGGTGCAAACTTTTCATTCAGAATTTCTGAATGATTCAAATGTGGAGGAAAAACTTGGCAAACTGGATGGAATCCTTGTTGCTCCCGGTTTTGGCGAGCGGGGTATTGAAGGGAAAATCGCTGCCATACGTTTTGCCAGGGAAAATAAAATTCCATTTTTCGGAATTTGCCTTGGAATGCAATGCGCCGTGATTGAATTTGGCCGGAATGTACTCGGATATGCCGGGGCGCATTCCACTGAATTCAATAAGCTTACACCTTATCCGGTGATCGATATGATGGAAATGCAAAAGAAAATTTCCGGACTGGGAGGAACCATGCGGCTTGGATCTTATCCCTGCAAACTCATTCCCGGCTCAAAAGTATTTCCGGTTTACCAGCAGGAAAATATCAGTGAACGCCACCGGCACCGCTTTGAATTCAACAACGAATACATGGCAGCCTATAGCAAGGCCGGGATGAAGCCGGTTGGGATGAACCAAAAAGACAATCTGGTCGAAATCATTGAACTCGATAACCATCCCTGGTTCGTTGGGGTTCAATTTCATCCTGAATATAAAAGTACCGTTGCTCGTCCACACCCACTTTTCGTAAGTTTCGTAAAAGCAGCAAAGGACTACGCTGACAGATAAGAAGATTTTTGTACCTTTGCACGCATTTTTCCAATCCCTACTATGAATAAAAATACCATTATTGGCCTTGTCCTGATTTTTGGAATTTTCATCGGTTATAGCTATCTGGTGAGCCCTTCGCAGGAACAAATCATGATACAAAAACGCAAGGCTGACTCCATCTACCTTGCCAGCCAGGCAAAACGTGAGGCCGACATCAAGGCGCTGGCCCGTGACCGGGCCATCTCTGTCGCCAAAGAAAAAGAGAAGGTGTTGTCGACCGGAAAAAAACTGGATTCCGTTACCGTACTTCGTCTCACCATGAAGGATGAACTTGGCGCATTTGCCAATGCAGCTGTGGGAAAAGACACTTTTTATGTTATTGAAAACGATGTTTACAGACTTAAAATATCCTCATTGGGTGGAAAAATCTCGAATGTCGAATTGAAGGATTACCTGACATGGGATAAACGGCCACTGTCGCTTATGAGCAAGGATTCATTGCAGTTTGGGCTTTCCTTCTTTTCCAATAATCGCATTATCAATACCAATAAACTATATTTCCAGCCCTTCTGGCCTGATGCAAAGAACACCGGTCAGCCTTTGATCAAAGTCACCGGAAATGATTCAGTGCGTTTCGGCATGCGATTGTTCATGTCTGCTTCTGATACCACCATTGATCCCGAAAAATATATCGAATACATATATACTGTGAAAGGCAATGAATATATGATGCGGTACAGTGTGAAATTTGTCAACATGAACGATTTCATTGATCCTGCCACCAAATATCTCGTGCTGAACTGGAATAACAACCTCAACCGTCAGGAGAAAAGCCTGACCATGGAGCGAATGAGTACCGGTTTATTCTATAAATACGCAGAAGACAAAGTTGACAATCTTTCAGAAGCCAAAGATGAAGAAAAGATACTTAAAAATGAACGGTTGAAATGGGTTTCCTACAAACAGCAATTCTTTACCAGTACCATCATTGCCGACGATTTCTTCAGCGATCCCAAACTCAGGGTGGCGACACTGCCTGGTGGAAACCACTACCTGAAAACCATGACCACCGAGGTTGGCATCCCATTCATACCACGGGACAATAAAACGGTTACCATGTCGATGTATTTTGGCCCTAACAAGTATTACGGACTTAAAAAATATCAGCAGGATCTCGAAAAGCAAATTCCCCTGGGATGGGGCTTCTTCCTTATGGCATGGATCAACATTTACGCAGTAATACCGGTCTTTACCTTTTTCGGAAACTTCGGGTGGAACTATGGTATCATCATATTGATCCTGACCATTATTTTAAAGACCATTCTTTTTCCGATCGCCTATAAAACGTATAAGTCCTCTGCTAAAATGCGGGTGCTGAAACCAGAAATAGATGAGTTGACTAAGAAATTTCCAAAGAAGGAAGATGCGATGAAAAAGCAATCGGCTACCATGGAATTGTATAAGAAAGCAGGGGTGAACCCCATGGCCGGATGCATTCCATTGTTACTGCAAATGCCGATCCTGATCGCCATGTTCCGTTTCTTTCCATCGTCCATTGAACTTCGTCAACAGGCTTTTCTGTGGGCAAAAGACCTTTCATCATATGATTCAATCTACACTTTCCCGGCAGGTTTTACCATCCCGTATTATGGGGACCATATCAGTCTTTTTGCACTGTTGATGACCATCTCCAGCGTAATCTATACCAAGATCAACGATCAGATGATGGGTTCTCAGCAAACACAAATGCCGGGGATGAAAACCATGATGTACCTCATGCCGGTGATGTTCCTTTTCTGGTTTAACGATTATTCTTCCGGATTGAGTTATTACTACCTGCTGGCCAACCTGCTTACCTTTGCTCAGATTTATATCATCAGGGCGACCATTGATGAGAAAAAACTTCACCTGCAGATCGAAGCCAACAAAAAGAAAACTGTTAAAAAGTCTGGCTTTCAGAAACGACTGGAGGATATGGCCAAGAAACGCGGTTATCCGGTAAAAAAATAATTTAACTATTAGGTTACGCTCCTGTCTTTTACATACTTTGCGGTCCTTTGCGCCTTCTTTGCGTAACTCAGCGGTAAAAAAAGCTTAACCGCAGAGAACCGCTGAGTTTTCACGCGGAGAGCCGCAAAGTTAGTACCCATTAGGTACTCAACAGGATAGTCATATTATTTATTGTCATTTTTGACAGAACCTGGCGACGTAAACCGCGTTTTCTGTTTTAACCTTGACCATATAAATACCAGATGTAAAGTCCTCAGTGTTTATGGTCACTTTATCATTTGAAGTTAGCGAAGCAACCATCATTTTGCCATTTATATCGCAGACCTCAATGTTTTTCAGGGAGATGTCATTTTTTTTGAATTCCAGCGTGATATGATTGGTTGCAGGGTTAGGGTATAAGCGAAAACCATTTTCCTGTATCTGATCTATCCCAATGGAGAAATCATATTTCATCATGGTTGCCCTGCTGGAGTCTGCTTCATCCATGTAAGCCAGACAGGGTGCTCCTGATGGACTCAGGTGAAAACTCGGATAATTGAGATAACCTGCTGAAAAGCCTGTGTTTCCGATGGTCTTCCAGTTGGTGCCGTCAAATGTTTTAACACACATGCCAGGAAATGATGAATCCCAATATGACACATAAAGCTGACCGAGTGGACTGAAAGTGATACACCTTCTGCTGGACCATCCCTGTGTAGAGCCTATATCCCCGACTGTTACCCAGTTGGACCCATCGAATTTCATGACCTTGACCCGATGAAAATTTGCAGCATCGTCAACAGCCACATAGGGTTGACCATCCATCGGACTGACCCCAAACCCAGCTTCATCTGTTACATTTGAAACGAAACCTGCTGGTCCGACGTTGACCCAATTGAACCCGTCAAATTTCATAACGGTTACATCTCCGGTAACAGCATAATCCTGGAAAATCACAAAGGGGATTCCTGATGTACTGAACGCAATTTTCACGAACCAGCCCTCTCCCGGTGAAAAGTCGGGTGCCCCGACATCTATCCATTGTGCGTCGTCAAACTTCATGACCGATGCTTTGTTTGAGTTTATCATATCCATGAATGCGACATAGGGCTTGCCGTTTACAGGGTTGAAGGCCAGGCAGGTGAATGCAGCTGTACC
>JBAXFM010000171.1:0-10964 GCA_037139855.1 Bacteroidota bacterium | reverse complement strand
CTCATATGCCTGGCCGTCCTGGTTACCATCCGTATCCCGGTTTTTTCCGGAGAAACGTCAGGTAATTACGGGCTTCCTTTGTTTGTTTTTTCTCCGCCAGACAGTCTGAACAAAGGTGATACCACCAGGCTTAGGTATCCTTTTGGAGATGAAACTGTTATGCCTGGTTCGGGTAATGAAAATCCGATATATCTTAAGAATCCGTCCAACATTAAAACCAATGTAGAGTACGACCCGGTTACCCGCCAGTATTACTATAATTACAAGATCGGAGAAACTGTTTACCGTATCCCTACCACCCTGTCATTCGATGAATTTCAGAACCAGGACATGCAGTCAATGATCAACCAGTATTGGAAGGAGCGATCTGAGGCTGCAACCATGGACAATGCCAAGGGGATTATTCCTAAAATTCACATCCCCGGGAAGGTGTTTGAGACTATCTTTGGCAACAATACCGTGGATATTCGCCCCCAGGGATCCGCTGAAATCAGCTTCGGAATTGTTTCGAACCGGCGCGATGACCCCATGCTCAGTACCCGCCAGCGCCGACAGACAAATTTCGATTTCCAGGAAAAGATCCAGATGAATGTGGTGGCGAAAATCGGAGACAAAATTGAGTTTAAAATAAATTACAATACCGAAGCTACCTTTGATTTCGAGAACAAACTGAAATTAAAGTATGAAGGTAAAGAGGACGATATCATTCAGCTGATCGAAGCAGGTGATGTTAGCCTGCCTCTCAGCACAAACCTGATCAGGGGAACAGAAAGTCTTTTTGGCATCAAGACCAAGTTGAGGTTTGGGCGGGTAACAGTAACTGCACTTTACTCGCAACAGAAAAGTGAGACCAAAAATATCGTTGTGCAGGGAAATGCGCAAACCCAAAAATTCAGAATACGGGCTGATGAATATGAAGAGAACAAGCACTTTTTTATCGGGCAGAATTTTCGTAATACTTTTCGTGAAGGGCTGAAAAAGTTGCCGGTAATCACCTCCAACGTAAACATCCTGAAAATAGAAGTGTGGGTAACCAACATTGGCGCAGCGGTAACAGAAAACCGGAACATTGTGGCCTTCATGGATATTGGAGAGTACAATCCTTATAATACCCGCCTTTTTACCGGCAATCCCAACGGACGATTCCCTTCCAATAATTCCAATAATCTTTTTCAGGTTCTGATGTCAAATGCATCGGATTCGGCACAAGTTCGCAGCATCAATTCCGTAAGTGGCTATCTTAAGGGATCACCATACTTTTTAGTCGCCGGAGAGGATTTCGAAAAAGTTGAAAGCGCCCGTAAACTCATGCCATCCGAATATAGTTTTAACCCTAAACTTGGTTTTATTTCATTGAATTCTGCATTGAATTCCGATCAAACGCTGGCTGTTGCATACCAATACCAGGTGGTTGGAGATACTGCGGTTCATCAGGTGGGTGAATTTTCTGATCAGGGAATTGCATCCCCAAAGAATCTTGTGGTTAAATTATTGAAGAGCACCTCGCTGAACACACGGGTTCCAACCTGGAAACTGATGATGAAGAACGTTTATGCCTTGGGCGCTTACCAGTTGCAGCCCAATGACTTTACCATGAACATCCTTTATTCAGGGAATGCAAATGGTGTACCCACTGCCTACATTACCGAAGGCCGTATCAAGGGAATCCCTCTGTTGCGGATACTGAATCTTGACAATGTGAACCAGCAATTCAATCCACCGGGCGACGGCATGTTTGACTTTATTGATCAGGCGGTAACACAGGGAGGTACAATTCAGGCTTCGAATGGCAGAATTTTCTTCACGGTGCTTGAACCATTTGGCAAGGATTTGCGTGATTCAATTTATGATCCGGCCGATCCAAAGGGCTCCCTGGAACTTGCAGATAAATACTGCTTTGATTCGTTATACACCATGACCAAATCGAATGCCAGGCAGTATCCCGATAAAAACAAATTCGTTCTGGATGGATTTTACAAATCTTCCGCCGGAGCTGAAATTTCGCTCAATGCGCTGAATGTTCCGTCCGGATCGGTGAAGGTAACGGCAGGGGGCATTCAATTGACCGAAAATCAGGATTATACGGTTGATTATACGCTTGGAAGGGTCAGGATTATCAATGAAGGGATATTGAATTCAGGGACTGCCATTAATATATCGCTTGAGAGCAATGAAATGTTCAATGTGCAAACCAAGCGGTTGATGGGAGCGCACATCGATTATAAAATAAACAAGGATTTCGTGGTAGGCGCTACCATTTTAAACCTGAACGAACGTCCTTTGACACAAAAGGTAAATTATGGTGATGAACCGATGTCGAACACGATCTGGGGAATGAATATGTCTTACCGTACCCAGTCGAGACTGATTACCCGTTTCGTTGATGCCTTGCCTCTTATTACCACCAAGGCGCCGTCATCCATTGCGGTGGATGTAGAATTTGCCCAATTCATCCCTGGTCATTCCAAATCGATCGGGAAAGCAGGAACTACCTATATTGACGATTTTGAAGGTGCCCAATCAACCATCGACCTGAAATATATCGGAAACTGGTTTATGGCGAGTACGCCACAGGGGCAAACTGCCGCGCGCATGTTCCCTGAAGCGGCCCCGGGCCCGGCAACACTTTCCTATGGATACAATCGCGCCAAACTTGGCTGGTACATCATCGATCAGTTATTCTATGATAAAAACACAAACCTTTTGCCGCCAAACGTGTCAAACCAGGAATTGTCGAATCAGTACGTTCGTCAGGTATGGGAAACTGAAATTTTCCCCAATAAACAGCCGTTGAACGGAGTGCCGGTGAATCTTGCTGTGCTCAACATGGCCTATTATCCGGCGGAACGCGGACCCTATAACTTTGATGTTACCCCTACCTCCTTTTCAAAGGGATTGAATGCTGATGGAACCCTGGCTAATCCGGAAACCCGCTGGGGAGGCGTTATGCGTAAAATCGAGTCGACTGATTTTGATGCGACCAACATTCAATATATTGAATTCTGGATGATGGATCCATTTATTTATGATACCTTGAACAGCGGGCAATTGTATTTCAACCTTGGAGATATTTCCGAAGATATTTTAAAGGACGGGCGGAAGAGTTATGAAAACGGTTTGCCAACCACTGCTGTTGTCACAGAAGTTGATACCACCATCTGGGGTCGTGTCCCACGGTTACAGGCACTGGTGGATGCATTTGACAACACCCCGGAATCGCGCCCTTTTCAGGATGTGGGATATGACGGATTATCAGATCTTGATGAACGCTCATTCTTTGACACTACCTATGTGGCTAAGGTCAGAAACACATTCGGATCAGCATCAGCGGCTTATAAGAATGCCTCCTCCGACCCATCATCAGATGATTATCACTATTTCAGGGGTACCGATTACGACAACAATCCAACCTTCAGCAGTGTGTTGAACCGGTATAAAAAATACAACGGTCCTGAAGGAAACAGCCCAACGACTGCACAATCGCCCGAAACCTATCAGACTATTGCCACAACGATCCCCAACATGGAGGATATCAACAAAGACAATACGCTGAGTGAGGCCGAACGGTATTATCAGTATGTGGTACAGTTGCGTCGCGACCAGATGAAACCGGGGATTAACTACATCACAAATGTGTATCATGCAACTGATATCCCATTGGCCGATGGAACGCGGGGCGCTGTTAACTGGTATCAGTTTAAAATTCCCATCCGTACCCCCGATCAGACCATCGGAACGATCAACGATTTCACCTCCATCCGTTTTATGAGGATGTTTTTCAAGAACTTCCAGCGTCCAATCGTTTGCCGTTTTGCCACCCTGGAACTTTCACGTGGTGAATGGCGGAAATACAATTACAGCCTTCTTTCGCCAGGGGAATACATCCCTACAGCCGAACAGAATCAGACACAATTTGATATCGCAACGGTGAGTATTGAGGAAAACGGAAGCAAACAACCTATCCCGTATGTCATGCCTCCGGGTATTCAACGTGAAACAAACTGGGGATCAACCAACATGCAAAAACTCAATGAACAGTCGATGTCGTTCAAAGTTTGCGATCTGGTTGACGGTGATGCCCGTGCTGCTTATAAAAACACAGAATTTGACTTCCGTCAGTTCAAGCGGTTACAGATGTATGTTCATGCTGAACAATCACTTCGGAACCAAAATCTAAAACCTGGCGACCTGACGATTATCATGCGCATTGGTTCCGATTTCACTGAGAACTATTACGAATATGAAATCCCGTTGAATTTTACCGCCTGGGGCACCCGGGACCCTGACGCAATCTGGCCGGAAAGCAATGCTTTTGACATCGACCTTGAACGATTGGTGCAGGTTAAATACGATCGTTTGGTTGCCATGCGGGACAAGGGACTTGAGCTAACTTCTTCCACACCTTATTCGGAATTCGACGGAAAAAACAAAATAACCGTTGTGGGATCGCCTACCATCAGTGATGTACGGTCAATCATGATCGGTGTGAGGAATCCTAAAAAAAGTGTCCAGAATTCAGACGATGACGGGCAATCAAAATGTGCTGAAATTTGGGTGGATGAGCTTCGTTTGTCAGAGTTTAATAAAAATGGAGGATTTGCTGCCACAGCCAGGGTTGCCGTTGAGCTTGCCGATCTTGGCAGGGTTCAGCTTACCGGCACATACAGCAGTTCGGGTTTTGGAACACTTGAACAAAAACAAACGCAGCGTCCGATGGAATCGGTGATGACCTTTGGTTTCGATACCGACCTGGAATTGGGTAAATTTTTCCCGGCAAAATCGGGCATCCGCATTCCTATGCATTTTGACTATGGCATGTTGCGCACCAGTCCGAAATATGACCCGTTAAATCCTGACCTTTACCTGAGTGATGTTATCAGTGCTTTTGACACAAAGCAGCAGCAAGATTCTATCAAACAGATTTCACAGGGGTATACCCAAACAAAAAACTTCAACCTGATGAATGTCAGGAAAGATCGCACAGGTACAAAAAAACCAAGGATTTACGATATCGAAAATTTCAATGCTAGTTATGCCTATTCCGAAATTTTCCACAGAGATGTTGATATCGCCTACGACCTTAAGAAAAAGTACACCGGAGGAATAGGATATACCTTTTCTGCACAACCAAAAAATGTGTTGCCGTTCCAGCGGGTGAAAGCATTGAACAGATCGAAAGCATTTACGTTGATCAAAGATTTTAATTTCTATTACCTGCCAAAGGCGTTTTCTTTCCGCACAGATATGAACCGCGAATTCACCCAGCGTCAGTTTAGGAATAAAAGCAGGGCGATTGTGCCGATGGAAACTTTTTACATTAAACGTTGGGATTGGAGTCGTGTATTCGACCTTAAATATGATTTTGCAAAGTCTTTGCGAATAACGCTTGTCGCCAACACACAGGCTTTTATAAATGAACCTCCCGGGCAAATAGACCGGTCCAACCGCGATCAGGTATGGAGCGAGATTTTTTCGCTTGGCACAAAGAATAATTACAATCAGGCATTGAATGTTAGCTGGGATGTTCCGATCGGAAAAATTCCCTATCTGGATTTTATTACACTTCAGGCGGGTTATCTGACGACCTACCGATGGAACGCATCACCGATTTCGATTCAGGAACAGTATGGAAATACAATTGAAAATGCCAATACACAGTCATTGAATGGCGGATTTAACTTTGTAATGCTGTACAACAAAATTCCCTATCTGAAAAAAATTAATCAGAACAGCACAAGCACCCGCGGAAATAAACCTGAACCACCGAAAAATAAGAGTGTTGATAAGCAGGATAGTCTGAAACTATTGCCAACACGCCCGAATATTGGAAAAATATTGCTTGAGGGAACGCTCCGATTCCTGATGGGTGTCAGAAACGCTAAATTTACCTATACCCAGGGGAATGGTACTTTATTGCCTGGGTTCAAACCTGAACCTGTTGCTCTTGGGAATAACTGGGGCCTGAATGCCCCCGGACTCGGCTTTGTGTTTGGTAGCCAGAACGACATTCGTTATAAAGCTGCCGATCAGGGTTGGATCACTGTCGATACAATGCTGAACACGCCGCTGTATAAGAAATTCACCGAGAATCTGAGTTTGTCAGTCAGTGTTGAACCACTTAAAGATCTACGAATTGAGGTTATTGCCACCAGGCAGTACTCGAAATCGCACCAGGAGTATTTTAAAGCAAATTCGGCCGGGGATTTTGGTCCTTACTCTCCCCTTGACCAGGGAAGTTTTTCCACCTCCTATATCATTATTGGAACCTCCTTCGTACAGGATAATGGCGCCGGGGAATCTCCAACATTTGAAAAAATGAAACAATACACCCGGCAAATTGCAGACCGATATGCTTCTTTGAACCCAAATTCAAAGACAATCAACGATTCCACCAAATACCCGCAAGGCTACGGACCCACCAACCAGGAAGTGCTTACCACAGCATTCCTGGCTGCCTATGGAGGTCGTGCTCCTGCAAAAATAAAGCTAACCGCCTTCCCGACCATCCCCCTTCCAAACTGGAGGCTTACCTATGACGGGCTTGCCAAACTGAAAATCTTCAAAACATGGCTTCGTACCCTTTCGATTACGCATGCCTATTTGTCAACTTATAATGTAGGAAGTTTCAATTCGAGCATTCTATACAAAGAAGTAAACGGAATGCCTTCAGTTGAAGATGCTGCAGGTAATTTTATTCCACAAGCCCAAACGACCGTAGTTTCCATTACGGAACAGTTTAACCCGTTGATTAAGTTTGACCTGGGTTTCGTGAACAGTTTACTTGCCAGCGCCGAAATGCGCCGTTCACGCAACATCTCCCTCAGTTTTTCGAACAACCAGCTTACCGAAATAACCAGCAATGAATTCATTGTTGGATTGGGTTACCGTTTAAAAGGGATTCGCTTCAACCTGTCAGGAGTACTTGGAGGAGGTAAGAAAACCAGAACCAACAGCGACCTGAACCTAAAACTCGATTTTTCAATTCGTAAAAATAAAACGGTTCTGCGCCGTGTCGACCAGGATATCAACCAGATCTCTGTTGGTCAGCAGGTGATGACCCTGAATTTCTCAGCAGATTACAACCTGAGTACCCGCTTCAACGTGAGGTTCTATTTTGATAAGGTGATTAATACACCATATGTGTCGAATCAGTATCGTACCTCGAATACAAAGGGGGGCATTGCTTTACGGTTTACCCTTGGGAACTAACGCCGGGCTTAAGCCCGGCGATATACCCGGCGCTATACCCGGCGATGTGGCAGGTATGAAAAAAATACGTAATTTTGAGCGAACCTAAAAACACAATATCTATGAACGTTCCTGCAAATCTCAAGTACACAAAAGACCACGAATGGTTAAAGGTTGAAGGCGACTGCGCTTATGTTGGCATTACCGACCATGCACAACACGAACTGGGCGACATCGTTTTTATTGAAATTGAAACAGTGGGTGAGTCGCTTGCACAACATGAATCCTTTGGTACCATCGAGGCTGTAAAGACCGTTTCCGACATGTTCATGCCTGTTGGCGGTGAGGTACTGGAGTACAATGAGAATCTTACCACAAATCCCGAAATTATCAACCAGGATCCGTATGAAAAGGGATGGGTCATTAAAATCAAGGTGTCTGATGCCGGGGAAATTGCCGGACTTCTCGATGCAGTGCAATATGGTGAACTGATCAACGCCTGATCACGCCTTCCGGCATACACGACAATTGAAACAATTCATCAAATATAACCTCTGGGGCATCCTGTGGGGTGTGATTATTATTGTACTTACGGTCCTGCCGGGAAAGGTGTTTCCGATGTTGCCTTCTTATATGGACTTACTACAGCCTGATAAATTAATTCACATTTTTATCTTCGGCGTGTATGTTTTCCTTCAAATCAAGGGGTTACGCCAGCAACCTGTCTATCCATGGTTCAGAAAAAGCGCTGTGTTTATAACCATGCTGATCGGGCTGTCTCTGGGTGCCGTAACTGAGTTACTGCAACTTTTCTTCATTCCGATGCGCACCGGATCCATTTATGATTTTATTGCCGATGCAGTGGGTTGCCTGATTGGCTGGGGGGTATTTAGTTACTGGCAAAAGAGATACGGTATGAAAATAAGTTAAAGTTTATGTGTTTAAATGTACTGAAATGCAGTACATTTGCAAAAACATAAAAATTTGTTTAATGATCGAACTATCCGTAAATAAATTCAGGGCAAACCTTAAAGTTTTTGTGGATAAAGCTATTGACGAACACCTGGCAATCAGGGTAAACCGCCGTTCCGGAAAGGATTTTATCATAGTTAGCGCTGAAGACTGGGAGCGGGAACAGGAAACATTGTATGTTCTCAGAAACAAATCCTTGTTGAGCCAGGTCGCAGAGTCATTGGTGACCTTTCAAAAAAATTGTGGCTATCAACCAACCCAGGAGCAACTTGATGAGATCAATCGTATTTGAAGGGAATACCTGGAAAATTTATGAAGAGTTGAGGTTAGAAGACAAGATTCTTCATAAAAACCTTTGCAAAATTATCAAGGAAATGCAAAGGGAAAATCCTGAAAAAGGCATCGGAAAACCGGAACCACTAAAATATGAATTGTCTGGTTTTTGGTCTCGGAGACTGTCACAGTATGATCGACTGATTTATAAATTCGATGAAAACTCAATCTATATTTTCGCCATCGGCGGGCATTATGAGGATTGAATCTACTCACGCAAATTACGATTTGTCTTCTTTGCGGAAATGCTGATATACCATATTCCCTTTGGCTTTTCCAATGACGTCCTGTATTTCTCCCAGTGAAGCCAGTTTTATGTTTTTTACCGACTTGAATTTCCAGAGCAGTTTCTGATTGATGTTTGTTCCGATGCCTGCAATTTCCATGAGCTGGGGCGACATAGTCGCTTTTTCACGCCTTCTGCGGTGATGAGTGATGCCAAACCGGTGGGCCTCATCGCGCATCTGCTGGATGATTCTCAGTGTTTCTGATTTTTTATCCAGATACATTGGAAGCGAATCATTGGGATAGTAGATTTCTTCCAGTTTTTTGGCGATGCCAATCACCGTCATCTTTCCCGAAAGGCCAAGCAGATGAAGGCTTTTAAGCGCCGCGCTCAATTGTCCTTTGCCTCCGTCAACGATAATAAGCTGGGGCAAGGGTTTATCTTCGTCCATCAGTCGTTTGTACCGGCGGAAAATGATCTCTTCCATCGAAGCAAAATCGTTGGGGCCTTCCACGGTTTTGATATTGAAATGACGGTATTCGCTTTTGTCGGGTTTGGCATCTTTAAAGCATACCATTGCTGCCACCGGGCTGTCGCCCTGGATGTTGGAGTTGTCAAAGCATTCGATGTGAGCCGGCAATTCGGTCATGCGCAGATCCTTCATCATGGTGTCGAGGATTCGACGTGACTTATGCTCAGGATCCACCAATTCTTTCTGTTTTTCCTTTTCAAGCTGGTAATATTTCACATTTCGTTCAGATAACTCCAGCAGTTTCTTTTTATCTCCGATCTTAGGTACTGTGAAATTTAATCCCGGGATCTCGTAATCCATTAGAAAAGGAACAATGATTTCGGGTGAAACACTTTCAAACCGTTGCCTGATTTCGGTGATGGCGATGGCAAGCAACTCTTCGGGACTTTCATCCAGCTTTTTGATCATCTCGATGGTGTGAACCTGGATGATGGCGCCGTTCATCACCTTCATGAAGTTGACGTAGGCATGCAATCCGGCGCTGACAATGGAAAAGACATCCACATTGTTAATGGTTGGGCTAACCACAGTTGATTTGCTCTGGTATTTGTCGAGCAACGCCAGTTTTTCCTTCACGAAATGCGCTTTTTCAAATTCCTCGGTGGATGCGTAACTCATCATCAGTTCCCTGAGTTGCCTGGCTACTGTGGTGATGTTTCCTTTGATGATCTCTTTGATCGCTGCGATGGATTTGTCGTAGTCTTCGGCGGTTTGATGACCTTCGCATGGGCCTTTGCAATTCCCGATATGAAACTCGAGGCACACTTTAAATTTTTTAGCCCGGATGTTCTTTTCAGCCAGCACCAGAGCGCAATTGCGCAAAGGGTATAGCTGGCGGCTCAGCTCGAGCAGGGTATGCATGAGCCTTACGTTGGCATAGGGCCCGAAATAGGTTGATCCGTCGCGGATAACATGACGGGTTGGAAAAATACGCGGAAATGGTTCATTTTTGATGCAAATCCATGGAAAGGTTTTATCATCCTTGAGCGCCACATTGTAATGCGGCTGATACTTTTTGATGAGGTTGTTTTCGAGCAGCAATGCATCCTGTTCGGTTTCAACTACAATATATTTGATATCGGCAATTTTGCGTACCAGCATCTGCACTTTCCCGCTGATGGAGTTGATTTTGGCAAAATAGGAACTCACCCTTTTCTTCAGGTTCTTGGCCTTGCCAACATAAATGATTTTATTTTTTTCGTCGAAATACTGGTAAACTCCCGGTTTGTGAGGAAGATTCTTTACAATGGATTCGAGGTGAGAGAAATATTTATTCAGTGAGTTGGCCATGGGTCAACAAAGATAAATCAATTCTATTTATCCATCCCGTTGTCAAACTCAAACTTCGTCTCTTTGGTTTTCTTGCCGTTGGTACCGAAGTTGAACACAACACCGCCATAGATGACCCGTGCGTCGCGACGGCGCGTGGTTTCCTGAATCAAGGTGGGGGTGCTGATGCTGTTTTTCATGGCTTGCGAGTTAAAGAGGTCGGAAACGGTAGCAATCAACGATAATTTTTTCTTCCAGAAATCCTGACGGAAACCAAGGTTTACCACCCAGGTCGGACGGCGGAATCCCTGTGGGGTTAGTACTTCAGAGCGGTATTGACCAGTAATTTGGAATAGTGTTGTTTTGGTAATGCTGATAGCGGCATTCAACTTGGCGTTCCACGAAAATGTGGATTTGGCGCTACTGTAGCCGATGTTGGAGGCG
>JBAXFM010000170.1:0-11022 GCA_037139855.1 Bacteroidota bacterium | reverse complement strand
AATTTTGAAGTTATAAACCGAAAACTTGAGTGGATAACCTAAAGTATCCAACCTGTTTAATTCTAATTTTGCCTTAACGGTATCATCAAAAAAACCAAGTATCACAGTTGGCGGTGGCGGTGGTGACTGATAGAACATATTTTTAACAATGCTATATAATCTATTCACGCAACTATCTCCAAATTGCGTAAGTATTTTTTTCTCTTCAATATTTTGTTTATTTGTACAAGACGAAGTAAATACAATACAAAATATTACAAATAGAGTCAGGTGTTTCATGTTGTATCTTATTGATTGATAACACTACAGTGATAACACCTCTTATTATGAACGCATATCGGGTCACCACACTGGGGACAAACCCATCGGGTGTTTTCAATTTCCATAAACCGATCTAACCCAGATTCCGTGATTTTATTGAGGTTTTCAATCATGCTCATGGAATATTTTGCCCGATATCTCTTGTCAAGTTGTTTCAACCTGATACATGGATATTTTTTACAGGCAAAACAAAACTGTGAACCTGATGGTCTTTCGGTGCAGTTCTTTATACTGCAAACAAAGCAGTGATTGATCTTCTGTGGCGATTCCATGTTGCAGCCGACACAACTGTTCCTTTTTCGGAGAAACGCCATACAGATGCCGCAATTCATGCCGCATGGGGCAATCAGAATGGATGGGATGTTAGTCTGGGTTAACATGGACGTACAAATAGAAATTAGAATTCTTTGCGATCTCATTTACAAGAACGATAATTCCTGAACCAGAATCATGACCATTCATGGCTTTCGATTCTTTTTATACTTTTCCATCAATGCAATAAGATCAATCTTGGCGCATTCATTAAGAAGTTCCCTGACTATATCTAAAGGCATTTCTTCTGGGGTTTTAAAATTAATGCAACCCTTCTGGAATTTAGCTTTGTTCAAAAGGCTTGTATACTTGGCATGTAGTGTTGGTGCCATATAAATTGGCATTAAATGCAATGAAAAACGGGTTTTTGTGATCGCCAATCCATATTTAAAAAAACCTTTGGCTTTATAGAGGATCATTTCAATTCCCATCATTAATCCAATCTCAGCATTTACGGTTTTGTCCGCATTAATAATGATGTCATTTATATCTGAAAGGATTAACCTGTTTTCAGGTGTTTGTTTTGATAAAAAATCTGTTACTGTCATAAGATATTTATTTATAATGATATAGGTAAAAAACACTTTGTTATTTGTCACTTCCATTTTGGTTCAACAAAATACAAGTTAGTGCCATCAGGATCAGAAAAGTGAATATATTTCCCAGATTTTCCTTCATCCAGAACAAAAGTAATCTGATTTTTTTCCAGAATCAACGTTGCTACACTTCACCATTTTTCGCTCTTTCACAAATTTCTTCTGAAGGTTCGCCATAGCTGGTATGAATAACCTTATCGTTCTCGTGACATCTGGGGCATTTTTTCTTCATCGTTCCAAAAGTGACCATAACTCGTTTAACTTAATTGATATGTATGAGTAGAAGAATGATTATTCCCCAGCATATTGCGCCTAAAAATAGCATTTGAATTCGTTGCTGTGCCATGATTACAAAATTCTCTTTTTTTAATTCACTGTAGGACAGGTCACTTGAAAAATACATTTTGTGGAAAATAATTAATGGAGCTAAAAAGAAAATTTGAACCATTTTAAGTGTGGAATACTTTTTCTCAGCATTCTGTACAAGTTCAATCTGGTGCTCTCTTTCTAATTGCTGATTAAGTTTTTTTTGTTTAGCTAATGCCAGAGATATAACCTGTTCTTTATATTCCTCAGAGACTCCTCGTTTTTTTAATTCTTCTTTAGCCTGGTAAATCGCTCCTGGTTGAACATAATCTGGCGAGCTATGAGCCATCAGTATTAACTCTTCAGTATCTCGTTTTGGAATAGGTGGATTATAATTCATCTTATATAGAAAATCACTGGGGTCTTCTTTGATTTCTTTCATGGAATTATAAGGGAGCTACTTAGTACCATTTCTATACAGGCAAACCTTCCTACATTCACTACAGCTATAAATATCCCAACCTCTGGGGTGTTCAAGTGTCGAATATTCCCTGCACTTTTTCTGATTAACTGTCACGCCATCCAATGCCTGAACTGGACATGCTTCGATGCAGAGTCTGCAATTTGGTGGACAGGCAAAATCAGTTACCACTGTATCGGGTTCTACCTCGGTTTCAAGCAACACCGCTCCGATATAAACCATGTTTCCGTATTCACGGTTGATCAGCAGGGTATTTCTGCCCAGAATACCCAATCCAGCATTGAATGCAGCGTGTCGCATGGATATGATTCCCATCCCATGTTTATTCCCGGCATCCCAGTGCAGATAGGGAACATCTGTAGGCACTGGTATCACCTGAATACCATGCTTGCCGAGTTCAGAACACAGTTTCAACCCGATCTGATCCAGTGCTGCATAAAGCAGGTATGCTGTATGCGAATATGGTACTGGGTTTTCTGCCAGGATCACCTTTGGTGGCATCCGTTTTAAGAATACCAAAACAGACTTGCATTTTGAATAAACATCCGTGGGGCGAAACCCCTCTGGAGCTGAAGAAAACCTGTCGATACTGGCTATGCCACACTTATCGGCACCAATACCAAGGACGATGGATTTTATTTCTGCGGAATTGATCATTCTTATTTGCGTTTTATGCAAATTTTCATGTATTCTGAACTGTACTATTTTCCTGATCAATGCTAATGGCAGCGGTTTATCCAGCGGAAACTGAACGGAACCTTTTGAACTTTTGAAATCGGACAGTTCATCTTTAAATGCGCTGATCCCTGATGCTGTAGGATAAAATCCGATATGGTTTTTATGACCAGCGAAGTAGACCAACATTTCATTTAGCTTGAATGCTGGCATCTGGTAGCTGATAACTTCTTCTGCTTCGGGAGCGGTTTCCCGAATTGTTGCACGAAGTTGATGTAAAAGTTTTTGAGTGCCCGTTGGGAAAGTACCAATATATTCATCAATTCCAATATTGCTATTTGGTTTCATGAAATTGCAATATTTTTATCAATTACCTCTTCCTGTAATTCCGGGATGCTCCATGACCCCCAAGGAATCCCCAGCCACCGCTACCAAGAACAAATCCAAAGGCATACCATATTCCATTATTATTTGGAGCAAAGACCGAAACATCATCCCGCCAGAGCATGGCGATCAGATCGATAGGGGCAATGATTCCATGCCACAGACCACCCCAGAACCCATAGGTATGACCTTTGAGACATTCGGTAACGACTTCTTTATTGGCGCATCCTGATAAGACCAGGAGCGTGGCAAACAGGATGAGGATGATCAGGGTTCCATTTGCTGGGATTAACTTTTTCATACTGGATGCTATTTGACCTTAACCTTAGTCTTTACTTCTGTGCTAAACTCCTTTGCTGGTTTAAAAGCTGGAATCATATGGGCTGGAATCTTAACGGCGGTATTTTTCGCTATATTCCTGCCGATTTTCGCAGCCCTTTTCTTGATTTGAAAAGTTCCAAAGCCCCTCCAGAAGATTTCCTCCCCTTTTGCCATATTAGCCTTGATGCTCTCCATAATGGCTTCCACTACGACTATCACTTTGTCTTTGTCAAGTCCTGTTTTTGCAACGATTTCGTCAACGATTTCTGCTTTTGTCATGTTTTTATATGTTAAATGGTTAATGTGTTGATTTAAAGCCGAAAGATAGAGAATTCCCAGATATCCCGGTAGAAATTGATGAAATATCTTTTTCACAATGAAGTTCCGCTACAACAATAAACTTCACATTCACTCAGGAGGGTTTCAAGCCCCTCTTCGATTTCACATCCTCATCCTCCCATCCAACTCCTTCCAATTCCTGATATATTTACCAACTAGTTTCATCATCTTCCCATAATATTGGATCACCGATTTTGTTTTCATAATCGCCAAACATGTATGGGTGGGAATTAGTCCAGCCAAGCGATAAATGTATAATGTGAAGGAGTTTGTTTAATGAATATTATTTGGGCATCTGAATGGTTCTCCAGATGGGTGGGGTAATTTCGTCAATGGTCACTTCGAGCTTGTACATTGAATTATGGATTCATTTTCAAAGATATTGAAGTAATACATTATCCTGACAATGATTTGAAAGGATACAGTTATTTGGAATTATTCAACATTAGGTAAGCTGTTCGGAATAGGTTTATTCTTACTAAATTGCACTGAATAATATTTGACCCAGCCATTATGAAACCCACCACCGAAAACCTGACTAAAATTGGACTTGCCATCCTGATGTTGATTTGCCTCTTCGAGCTGCCTTATGGATACTATCAACTATTCAGGTTCTTATTCGTCGTTGCGTTTGCCATCTTGGCATACTACGAATATGAAAGGAAAAATATCCCGCTGGTCATTGTATATTTGGGGCTGGCGGTATTGTTTCAACCACTGGCAACCATTCCCCTTGGCCGACAGTTGTGGATGATTGTTGATGTGGTTGTGGCGGTGGGGCTGGTTATGAGCATATTCATCCAAAGAAAAATCAAACCATAATAAAATCAAACCTATGAAAACAAAAACGAACAGGTCATTTTTATATGATATACCAAGCGGGGCTCAATCCATTTTATGGGTTATCATTACTACACTGATTTTATTCGGTCTGGGAGAAGGAGTCGGCAATATTTTCAAGATCAATAAGGAAATTGCTGGTGCGATTCCATATATCATTGTTGATATTTTAATAGCTGTTGGTTGTTTCTATATCGTCAAATGGAACCCTAAGAGTATCTGGTATGTTCCACTGATATGCAATGTAATTGGCATTATTGCCGCTATCGTTGAACCCACATTCTGGAAAACATCATTATGGATGCTAAATTGTGGGGGATGGGTTCTATCGATTATTGCATCATATTTGGGTGCAAGGGCCGGGAAAATGCCCGATGCACCTGCAACGCCCGCTGTTGCTGATTTTGAATAGAGCTCATTAAACCCAATATATTTCCCGTTTTCAATAAAGCTGCCCCAAAGGTGGCTTTTTTTGTTCCTGATTAGAAATAATTCGAAACTGCCAGAAGATGAATTCGTTTTTCAAAAAAACTGATATAACTGGTATCACAACTGATGTCAAGGCACACGCTCAATACTTTCCTTATAATAGTTCCGTTCATTGTGTACATTTTACAACTAAATCTAAAACAATGAACAAAACAGTGTTTGGTCTGATAATTTGCATCGTTATGCTGGGTGCATGTAGTAAAAGTAACACGAATCCAGGTTACACGCCTGATTGCACTGGTGCGACAAAATCATACAGCACTGATGTTTTACCTGTATTCCAAACTTCATGTAATGGTTGTCATTCCAATTTTTCGAGCTATGCTCAGATATCAGCAGATAAGGCTTATATCAGAAGCAAAATAGTTGATGGGAGTATGCCCAAATCAGGTTCATTATCAACAACTCAGAAGAACAATGTGGTTTGCTGGATTGATAATGGGGCTCCAAATAATTAATTGCCCAGAATTAACCACCATATCGTTTTTGCAATCCCTTCCAATTCTATTTTTCCCATTTTTCATAAAGCTGCCCGATGGGTGGTTTTTTTGAAAATAGAATTCCGCTATCAGTGGACTTTTCTAATTTTTATTAGTAATTTTATCACCATGATTTTCTAAGCGATTAACACCAATTATTGACCCATGGCATACAAAATTATTTGGGAAGAAAAGGGCATTCTTGTTACGTTCTCAGACACTGTAACTGAACAGGAAGTTAAGGCAGTTAATGATATTATTTACGGAGATAAAAGATTTGATGCAATTACATATCAGATTGCTGACTATTCGGGTGCATCAAATATTCTTATTAGCCCAAAGGATGCGAAAATAATAGGCATATTGGATCGAACATCTTCTATATGGAATCCCAGAAGAGTAAGGAATGTTGTTGTGACCAAAAACCTACAATTTATTCCAATTGCTGAAATCTATCTCAGGGAATTTGAGGGGACGCCATGGGAAGGTCGAATATTTGAAACCCTTGAGCAGGCATATGAATGGATTAAGGCTGATTAAATTTATTTCGAAACCTCAGGTTTCATGATTGTACCCATGAAAAGTATGCTTCCAGTCGTATTATCCTTGATAAGAAATACAAAAGGATGGTCAGCGTTGAAAATTTTTGGTTCAACATAATGCGGAGCACTGCCCAAACTCATAGCCACCGCTGTGGCAGCAGCCGCTTCGGTGCCTATTTCATCCACTTTTACAAACGCCTGATGAATGACTTTGCTGATGAACAGGTCGCGTTTACCGGTCATCCCTGAAAAATCGGCGCCTTCCGGGGAGAATGCGAGCGGCATCCCCATCTGTGAAAGAGTGGTGCTCAGTTCGAGTTGTAAGTCCATTTTAAACTTTGGAAATGACAGACCGACATCCGTGGACTGCAAAGCTTCAATGATTTCCTGATAATATTTGTAATCCAGGGATTTTCCAAGTTCTTTTATTCCGTCTGTGGTAATTGGCAGAATGATCACCATTGATGCTTTGTTTTCTTTATACGGTATTTCAATTGCCTGAATTTTTGAATCCTCATAGTAATTAAATTGACCAAGTTGATTCATAAATGACACGATTGTCTTGGTTCCATTTACCAACGAAAACTCCCTGGGTTTTGTAGATTCAATTTTAAAAGGGGTTGTCCAATCAGCGTTGAAATAGATGGCATTTACCAGCACCAGCCGTGTCATGGCATTCAGATCACCCTGGCTGAGTATGTTCTTTATCTTATCATTGGTGTTCTTCTCCACCCATGAATTGATGTCTCTTCTGGTCGCTTCCCGTTCTGCATTATCTTTAAAATCAACATTTTTCAGCTCAGAATTATAATTTTGTTTCACCAGATTAAAATAGGAATCAAGAAATTTAAAGTCTTTTTGAGCCCATAAACCGTTGGCAATATTCAGTTTGATCTTTCCGTCAGCGCCATCATGCAGTTTGCCCAGCAGATGTTTGTATTCGCCATGGAATTTATCATTCAAAGGAAAATTCAATGTCTGGCTCATCTGAAGGGCGGTTTCATTCCGTGCGCCACCATAAACCATCGCCAATGCCGTTGAGATGCTGAATGGTGAGTAGAACTGGTTTCCCGTCGTGCTGCCTTGCACCTGATGGAACAGTTGAAATGCGAATTTATTATTGCCTTCAACGACTCCCTGAGGATTATTTGCACTGATCATCATTGGGAGAAGGCATGCTAAGAAAGAAAGGATTGATTTCATGGTATAGGCTTGGTTGGTTATTGGGTTCAATGATCACATTCTTATTTGTTGGAATGCCAGGATGGTGGCATTTTAAATTAAGCTGCTTGCTCATAAAAACGATACAAACAATGACAAAGATAGAAAAACAAGACACATTGGCTACTATCTGGATGAGCAATTCAAGTCATCAACTTGAGTTATTTTATTTTTATCCCTTTTTATTTGTTATCTTGCAGTGTTTAAAAATCAAACTGTTATGAAAATAATGACTTTGACCCTGCTTTTTAATATGTTGACTCCGGTTTTATTGTTTTCACAGAATACTGACTGGTTTCAAAAGGGGTTTTATGCTGAAGACCCAAAGAAACAGATAGAATTTTTCACAAAAAGTATTGAACAGGGCACCGACCTGTTTGCCTCATACTTCTGCCGTGCAAGTTCAAAACTTTCGCAAAAAGATGTACAGGGAGCTATTGATGATTATTCAAAATGTATTGAGTTGGATTCCAATGATGCCGGAGCATATGTTAGCCGGGGAAGGGCAAAGCAAAGTATTGGAGTTAACTATCAGGAAGCTGTTGCTGATATACTTAAAGCCCATGAAATTGCCAAAAGAGACTCAATTGCCATTTTATTGTTCGACTGGCTGGATTTGAACAAAGCAGATTGTCAGGGGATGATTGTTTTCTATAATAAGGTTTTAAAACTTTTCCCGGTTGATCTGTCAGTATACAACAAATTGGGATATTGCTATCTGGCATCAGGGGAGTATTCATTTGCATTAGAGAACTTCAACAATTGCATTGCTTTGCAACCCAAAAAAATTGATGCCATCCTTGGATTAACACTGGTATGTTATTATCAAAATGATTTGGTAAATGCGAAAAAACATCTTGATCAAGCCAAAAAAGTGAAACCCGTTTTAAAGAAAGGTGTAGCGGGGTTTGAAGCTTTTAAAAAGGAAGGTTATAGCTTTACCGAAAAAGATAATGAAACGTTGAAGGTGATGTTTTCAGAATGGAAGTAACGTCTTTGTGGATAATCAGGTTTTTTGATTACTCATTTTAACATTGTATTTTCACACGCTGAAAAATCAACAGGATGAAATTCACGGGAAAAACAAAGGAAGAACTCATAGAAGCGTTGAATACCTTACAGCAGGAACACAATGATTTGAGGGCATTGTATAAGCATGATATTTCAACTTTGAGAAATACTGAAGAAAAATTGAAGTTCAGTGAAGAAAAGTACCGTATGCTCCTTGATGGAAGTTCATATGGTATTTTAGTTATCGATGTCGAAACCCAACGGTTTTTATTTTCCAATCCCGCCATCTGTACCCTATTCGGATATACTGATGAAGAGCTTCAGATGCTTAGCATTGAGGATTTAGTACCAAAGGAATCATTGAATTTGGTGATGTCAGAGTTTGCTTCTCAGATGCGGGGGGAGAAACCTATATCTCTCGCTCAGCCATGTCAAAAAAAAGATGGAACGATTTTCTTTGCTGACATTTCTGGCACTCCCATTGTCCTCAATGGAAAAAATTGCAGTGTCGGATTTTTTAATGATGTGAGTGACCGCAAGAAAACAGATGAAGCTCTTCAGTTGAGCGAGGAAAAATACCGCCGTCTGTTCGAAAACGTTCAGGATGTTTTTTACCAAATCGACCTTGCTGGTGTTTTTCAGGACATAAGCCCGTCAATTAAGCATTTTTCCGAATTTAACAGGGAAGAAATCATAGGTACCCACGTTTCTGACCTTTATTATGATCAAGTTGACAGGGAGTTGTTTCTTAATGAAATAAAGAAAAAAGGTGTAATCAGGGATTTTGAACTGAAGATCAGGACGAAAAGTGGTGAAAAAAGATTTACTTCAATTAATGCCAGTTTAATTGTCGATGCCGATGGCAAACCAAATCACATAGATGGGGCAATACGGGATATCACGGATCGAAAGATTGCAGAAGACAAGATTCGTGAAAAAGAAATCCAGTTTAGGAAGCTTTCTTCAAATTTGCCTGACTTGATTTTTCAATTTACAAAAAGACCTGACGGAACCTATTGCGTTCCCATAGCATCAGAAGGTATAAAAAATATTTTTGGCTGTTCCCCGGAAGATGTAATTGAAGACTTTGCGCCCATAAGCAGTGTGATTTTCCCAGAAGATGCAGAAAGAGTTATTAACGACATTGAATACTCTGCAAAGCATTTGACCTATTTTACCTGTGAGTTCAGGGTGCAAATTCCTGGCAAGCCGATCCAGTGGATTTTTTCAAGATCGACACCTGAAAAATTGTCGGATGGAAGTGTCACCTGGTATGGCTTCAATGCAAACATCACCGAGATGAAGCAAACAGAATTGGAGCTTGTCAAAGCCAAAGAAAAAGCTGAAGAAAGCGACCGCCTGAAATCAACCTTTCTTGCAAATATGAGCCACGAAATCAGAACCCCTATGAACGGCATTCTGGGGTTTGCCGAACTGCTTAAAGAACCACAGTTGACAGGCGAAGAGCAACAAGAATATATCAGCATAATAGGGAAGAGCGGTAAGAGGATGCTCAACATCATTAATGATATTGTAAGTATCTCAAAAATAGAATCGGGGCAAATGGAAGTTTCCGTTTCTGAAACAAATATCAATGAGCAAATAGAATACATATACAATGTCTTTAAGCCAGAAGTTGAAAGAAAAGGATTGCATCTTATAATTTGCAGTTTGCTGCCATCAAAAGAAGCCTTCATTAAATCAGACCGGGAAAAGCTCTTTGCCATTCTTACCAATCTTGTTAATAACTCCATTAAATATACTCTTGCAGGCTCCATTCAATTTGGTGTTGAGAGAAAGTGTGACTTTCTTGAATTTTTCGTGAAAGATACAGGCAAAGGGGTGCCTGAAAATCAGCAGAAAATCATTTTTGAACGTTTCAGGCAAAGCAATGATTTAATCACTCAACCTTATGAAGGAGCAGGATTGGGGTTATCCATTTCAAAGGCTTACGTGGAAATGCTTGGGGGTAAAATTTGGTTGGAAAGTGAGTTGGGAAAAGGTTCTACATTCTATTTCACCATTCCAATGAACGCTGATGTGGAATTGAAACCTTCGATTATAAATATTTCTTCGAACCTGGAAGCAGATCATAAAGGGAAAGACCTTAAAATTTTAATCACTGAGGATGATGAAGATTCAGTATTCTTCCTGTCCAATGCACTAAAAACATATGGCAAGGAAATTTTAATTGTTGGAACTGGATTTGAAGCAGTGGAAGCCTGTCGCAACAATCCTGACATTGATTTGGTTATGATGGATATCAGGATGCCGGAGTTGGATGGGTATACAGCAACCCGCCAGATACGGAAATTCAACAATGATGTAATCATTATTGCACAAACAGCGTTTGCAATGACTGGTGACAGGCAAAAGGCAATCGCTGCGGGATGCAACGATTACATTTCAAAGCCTATCGATAGGAAAATACTAATGGGGTTAATTCGGAAGCATTTAAAAGTATAAAGACGGCAACGACCAGTCCTGGCACCCTGACGGGAGAATTCGTTTTCAAACGAACGGAAGCCGATTTCGAACACTTTTACAACTATTTGTAATTACTTAAATATCAGCAAGTAATCGAAATGTTAAGAGATGTTAAAAATAATTGCCAAAAAATTAGGAATCAACATACTATATGCAGTATCTTTGCACTCGATTTTAAAACTCAATAAACAAATGAAAAAACTTGCATTTATTTTAGT
>JBAXFM010000169.1:0-11030 GCA_037139855.1 Bacteroidota bacterium | reverse complement strand
GCAACAGTATCGTTGATGCAGGCGGGCCATGAATCGGCGATGGCCTGGCGGAAATCGGGTTTGTAGGTGATTTCGAATTCAGGGATGTGTTTTTTAATCTCTTCGGCCAGGATTTGCGGGGTAAAGCAGATGCCTGCCACGTTGTAACTTGAGCGCAGGGTTAACCTGGAGGCATCGGCCTGCATCACATCGATGGTGGCTTTGATGGCATCGGGCATGAACATCATCGGAAGGGCTGAATCCGGTCCGAGGAAGCACTCATATTTCTTGTGTTTGATGGCTTCATAGAAAATTTCAACCGCGTAATCGGTGGTTCCGCCTCCGGCTTCAGTTTTATAACTGATCAAACCCGGATAACGAAGACTGCGGGTATCAACACCATATTTATTGAAGTAGTACTCAATCCAGCGTTCACCAGCCAGTTTGCTGATACCATATACCGTGTTGGGTTCCATGACCGTGTACTGCGGTGTGTCCATGCGCGGGGTGGATGGGCCAAATACCGCGATGGAAGAGGGCCAGAAAATTTTAGGGATTTTCAGTTCCCGGGCCAGTTCGAGTACATTCATCAGGCTGCGCATGTTGATATCCCATGAGGCGAGGGGGCGTTTTTCGGCATTTCCCGAGAGAATTGCCGCCAGATGGTAAACCTGGGTAATCTTTTCATGTTCGAGGATTAGCTGAAGTTTGGAGGCATCGAGCACATCGAGAATTTCAAACGGACCGGTGCCGGCTACTTCGGGCGGGGCAGGGCGAATATCGGTGGCGATGACTTTTGATTCACCATAAATTTTACGCAGTTCAAGGGTGAGTTCCGAGCCAATCTGACCGGAGCAACCAATAACGAGTATCTTTTCGGACATAAACAGAGGAGATTTTAAATTAGGGGACAAAAATAGCAAGATTTATTGTGAAATAATTAACTAAAATGTGATTTGGATCATTGCCGGAAGAGTTGATTGATAGATTGATTCCGCTTTTTTCCTAATTTTGCCCCGAATTCAATGAAATCATGGACAACCAGCTATATATTCACAACACCCTTTCACGGAAGAAGGAACTTTTTGAACCCATCAATCCGCCGTTTGCCGGTATGTATGTATGCGGACCAACCGTTTACGGCGATCCGCACCTTGGACATGCCCGTCCGGCAATCACCTTCGATCTGGTATTCCGGTACCTGCTTCACCTGGGATACAGGGTGCGGTATGTCAGAAATATCACCGATGTCGGACATCTTGTTGCCGACCTCGATGAGGGGGAGGATAAAATTGCGGTGAAGGCACGGGTTGAGCAGCTGGAACCCATGGAAATAGCACAGTATTATGCCGATCGCTATTTCACCTACATGGAGGCTTTGAACGTGAAACGGCCAAGCATTGAGCCCCGGGCATCGGGACACATGATTGAGCAGATACTCATGGTCAGGAAAATTCTCGACGCTGGGTATGCCTACGAAGTAAATGGTTCGGTATATTTTGATGTGGAAAAATACAGCAAACCATACGAATACGGCAAACTTTCGGGCCGGATTCTGGAAGATCTCCTCACAAACACCCGTTCGCTTGAAGGGCAGGATGAAAAACGAAATGCTGCAGATTTTGCCCTTTGGAAAAAAGCCCAGCCCGAACACATTATGCGGTGGCCTTCTCCCTGGAGCGATGGCTTTCCGGGATGGCACCTCGAATGTTCAGCCATGAGCACCAAATATCTGGGAGAATATTTCGACATCCATGGGGGGGGAATGGATCTTTTGTTTCCGCACCATGAATCGGAAATTGCCCAATGCCAGGCTGCCATCGGGCATGAATCGGTAAAATACTGGCTGCATAACAACATGGTCACGATCAACGGACAGAAGATGGGCAAATCGTTGGGGAATTTTATCACCCTGGAGGAATTCTTTACCGGTACGCATGCATCCCTGCAACAGGCATACAGCCCCATGACCATCCGGTTTTTTATTCTGCAGGCGCATTACCGCAGCACCCTCGATTTTTCGAATGAGGCATTGCAGGCGGCTGAAAAGGGATTGAAGAAACTGCTGGCAGGGTATGAGACATTGGGGAGATTAATCGCCCTGAATCAGCCCCACCCCCAACCCCTCCCCAAGCGGGGAGGGGAGCCCTCACCCCCGGCCCCTGGTGTAAATCAAAACCCCTCACCCCCGGCCCCTCTCCCGGGGGGAGAGGGGAGGATTGCTGCCATACAAAGGGAGTGTTATGCGGCGATGAATGATGATTTTAACAGTCCGATGGTGATGGCGAATTTGTTTGAAGGCGTGCGCATCATCAATTCAGCAGCAGATAAAAAGGAGAGCCTTTCCGCATCGGAGCTGGAGTTGATGAAGAATATTTTTGACACCTTTTTATTTGATATTCTTGGGTTAAAAGATGAAAAATCCGATGACCAGCATGAGGTACTCGATGGTTTGATGCAACTAGTACTGGCAGTCAGGCAAAAATCGCGCGAAACCAAGGATTGGGGCACCTCTGATCAGATCAGGGATGCGCTGCAGAACCTGCATATAACGGTGAAGGATGGGAAAGAGGGATCTGTATGGAATATTGAATAACGAATAACGAATATTGAATAATGAATGAAAAGGTTATTTCAAGCGGGATTAAAGGTAATAAAGTTTGATTACTCTTTCATTTGACCTTTGACTTTGCATTTTGCATTTTGACATATTTTTGTTACAATAACACATAACGCCATGAAAACAATTAAACCATTAGTAGTATTAATTTCAGTGCTTCTAATCACTGGTTGTACTTCCAAACAGGAAAAAATGAAGAAAGAACTAACCGATTTTATCCGAAAGCACGATTCAGTGCTGATCCCGCTCTATAAGCAAACAGCCATTGCATCCTGGGATGCTGCCACTTCGGGCAAGCCCGAAGATTTTAAAAAAGCGGAAGACCTGAACCTTAAAATGATGGCGATTTTTTCCAACAAAGAGTCGTTGAAAAAGCTGGAGGAGATCAAGGTTTCGGGAATGATCACCGACAGTTTGCTAAACCGTCAGCTGGATGTTCTTTACCGTTCATTTCTCATGGCCAAGGCCGATACCGGCAAACTGAATGCCATGGTTCGCATGGGAACGGTCATTGAGCAGAAATATGGCAACTTTCGTACGGAGGTGAAAGGTAAGAAAATGTCGGATAATGAAGTGGAAGAGGTACTGAGCAGTTCGAAAGATGTAAAGTATCAGCGGGAAGTATGGGAAGCTCAGAAAAAGATCGGTCCAGTGGTGGCCGATGATGTAAAGAAGCTGGTCAAGCTACGCAATGAAGTAGCCAAAGATCTCGGCTTTAGAAATTACCATGAAATGAGTCTCACCCTGAGCGACCAGGATCCGAAGGAGGTAAGCCAGTTGTTCGACGAGCTCGACAGTCTAACCAAAAAAGCCTTTGTACAGGTAAAAGGGGATATTGATACCTACTTTGTGAAATATTACAGTCTGAAAAGCAAGGATGAGTTGATGCCATGGAATTACCAGAACCGGTTTTTTCAGGCAGCGCCGAAAATTTACGATGTTGACCTTGATAAATACTACAAGGGTAAGAACCTTGAAACCCTTACCTCCGAGTTTTATGCAGGCATAGGTCTTCCCATCGATGATATCATGAAAAACAGCGACCTCTATGAAAAACCCGGGAAGAATCAACATGCATTCTGCACCGATATTGATAATGCCGGCGATGTTCGGGTGCTGTGCAACGTAAAGCCGAACCAATATTGGATGAACACCATGCTTCATGAATTTGGCCATGCTGTGTACGATAAAAATATCGACACCACCCTGCCGTTCATCCTACGCGATCCGGCCCATACCTTCACCACCGAAGCCATTGCCATGATCTTCGGGCGGTTTTCATCGAATCCGCAGTGGCTGAAAGATGTGACAGGTATCAGTGAAGAAGAAAAGATGAAGATTGCCGAAACATGTTTCAAGACCTTACGCCTCGAGCAGTTGGTATTTAGCCGCTGGGCCCAGGTGATGTACCGGTTTGAAAAAGAGATGTACAAAAATCCCGATCAGGATCTTAACAAACTTTGGTGGGATCTGGTAGAGAAATACCAGATGATGAAACGTCCGGCTAACCGCAATGAACCCGACTGGGCTACCAAGATTCACATTGCCACTTACCCTTGCTATTACCACAATTACCTGCTGGGTGAACTGCTCGCTTCACAGTTATATTACTATATTGTTGGCAATGTTATCAAGTCTGACGATTATAAATTCCAGAGTTTTGCCGGGAAAAAAGAGGTTGGAACTTACCTCAGGGATAAAGTCTTTATGCCGGGCAGCCGCTGGTACTGGAATGAGATGATCGAGAAGGCCACCGGTGAAAAACTTACTGCGAAATACTATGCAAAGCAGTTTGTGAACTGACATTCCTGACCATGACAGGGTGATGGACCCCGTCAGGGTGCGATGAAATTTCTGGTGATGGTCCTTGCAAAATCTTTTGCCTGTACCAATTCTTCCCGATTGGGATGTCCGACAGTGTGTGGACGCATGGCTGCGAATTCCATCAGGGTCGGAATATTGCTGGCCAGAAGGTCATTGGCTGTTTTTTCGGAAAGCTCTCCCTGGCAATGAAAAAGACCGATAAGATTGCTTTTTAAACAAGCCGTACGGCATTTATCCAATTCCCGGGCCAGTAAAAACTGTTGCTGCTGATCGTCACTTTGCGTCATCATGGCATGGGTAACAAAGACAGCAATCGTTTTACCATCCGCATAGGCCGTAATGAATTTTTTAGCGGCTTGTGGCAGACCAAACTGCTTTATTGGATACCCGATGAATGTCAGATCAAACCCTTCGAGGGTTTCAATTTCATCAAAAGGTTTCAGGGTCTTTTCTCCGGGAAGCGCTGCAAATATTGCTTCCGCGACTTTCTTTGTGTTACCGGTCTGTGACCAGTATGTGACCAGGTATTTCATGATATATTAGTTTTTCCACCGTTCCAGTCGTGGGATGTTGGAAGCGAAAAACCAGGCGACAAAGCCCGGGAACCCCATTTCTTTTAACTTTCCTTTAACCAGCTGCTGCATTTCTTTGGCAGTCTTTACGGTTCCGATGAAATTTCCACCCTCAAAGCAATAAGAGCAATACATGGCGCTTTTACTGCCATCGGCATTGGTTGCGCCACCTTTCGGGTCTTTTTTTAGTGGCATGCCGCAACTTTGACAATTCTTATAAGCTTTTTCCATGATGTTGATTTTTTAAAAAGGTCACGCAGATTTACGCAGAAACAGTTATGATAAGAAATCACACACAAATTTAAATAATTACAATGATCAACGGAAGTTAATCCCGTTTTTTTTGTCACGCGTCACGTGTCACGCGTTACGAATTTCACACCTTTCAACAGGGGTAAACAAACAGAACATTGATTAAACGTTGGCGCCAAGAATCATTCCCCCGATCATGGGGATCATCCATACGATCCACACAAAAATGCTGAAGCGGTGAAAAGTCAGAATTCTTTTTTCATCTTTGTTCACCAGGACCATGGTTGCCCAGATAGAATGAAACAGCATCAGCAGGATAGCCGTCATCCCGGTTATTCCATGGAAGTTGAATTTAAAAAGCATGCCGCTAACCTCGGCCATGGCGGATGTACCGATGGTGTCGCACACCAGTCCCAACCAGAAAAACCAAAGATGTCCGAATTTAAGTCGTCGGCTGATGCGTTCGGCCCATACACCGATAGTATAAAGTACCATGGCGAGGTTGATAAAGATGATGGCAAAGAGAAGGGTGGTATGCATAGTAATAGTTGTTTGTTATCTGACAAGTTCGACGACTCCTATGATGGTAACTGTTTCTGCTCCCGGTCCGCCGGCAGTAGCCTTATACCTGATGATCCAGATATAGGAATCGGGCGGGCAGTAAACCCCCAGTTTCATGCCGTCCCAGCCAGACGGAACGCTGGTTGATTCAAAAATTTTCTCACCCCACCTGTTGAATATCTGCATGGAAAATTCAGCTATATCGTCGGGGCTGGCAAATATCCTGAAGATATCGTTGACGCCATCGCCATTGGGGGTGAAGGCATTCGGAACATAAACGTTTCCGGAACATTTCTTTACCAGCACAGAGTCAGATCCTGTACAGCCCAATGAATCGCTCACAGTGACCCTGTATACCCCTGCCGTTGTGACATTCATGGTTCGGTCGGTACTTCCATCCTGCCATGTGTAACTGCTGAAGTTTTCACCGGCATCCAGAAGTATGGTAGTCCCGGTACATAAATATTCTTTATCCGAGAGAATTACCACAGGGGATGAGGCCTGTGACAAGGTAAGCGGCGTTGAAGAAACTGTTTGCTGCGCCACACAGGTGAGCGATGAAGTAAGACGGCAAATTACCGGTTGACCGGCCAGCAGGCTATTGGTTATAAAAACCGGTGAAATACCCTGTTGGGCTTGAATTCCACTGATCAGCCATTCATAAACAGGCGCGGAGCCTTCATTTACAGCAGCAGCGTTGAAGGTCACCCTGGTTCCGGGGCAAATCATCGCATGGTTCGAAGAAACAGACACTTCCGCCGCAAGCGCAGAGGAGATGGTCATGAGGATGGTATCGGAGGTTGCAGGGTTGTTGGTTGCACACGAAGCATTAGAGGTAACAATACATAAGATTGCATCGCCGTTTGCGGGTATGTTTGACCAGACCGGATTGTTTCCTCCAACGAGGTTCCCATTGAGAACCCACTGGAATGAGGGTGACAAACCTGCGTTCAAAGGACTGGCCGTGTAGGTTACAACCGTTCCCTGGCACACAGCAATACCGGGATTTGCGGAGATGGTTACACTTAAGGGTAAGGATGCATTCACTGACATCAGGATGCTGTTGGAGGTAGCAATGTTGCCGCTTGCGCAGGATGCATTGGAGGTGAGTACGCAGGTCACCACATCCCCGTTGAGGGGAATATAACTAAACCCAGGGTTACTGCTCCCTGCATTTGTTCCGTTCACTTTCCACTGATATGCCGGGGAGGTGCCGGGGTTGTTTGGTGTGGCCGTAAAGGTAACCGCAGTTCCTGTACAAACCGGATTTTCGCTGGCCGAGATGGTTATACTGACCGGAATGTCAGAATTGACCATCATGATGACGCTGTTGGAGGTCGCTGGATTGCCGGAGGCACAGGAAGCATCGGAGGTTAGGATACAGGATACCACATCGCCATTCAGCGGAACAAATGCAAAGACCTGGCTGCTGGTCCCCGAATTGAGCCCATTGACTTTCCATTGATAAACCGGTGATGGGCCCGGGTTAACCGGAGTACCGGTAAAGGTAACCGTGGTCCCCTGGCACGCGGGATTTACATCAGGAGCAATGGCCAGGCTGACCGGGATAGCGTTACTCACCGACATGATGATGTTGTTGGACGTTGCCGGGTTGCCGGAAGCACATAAAGCGGTTGAAGTGAGTATGCATATTACATTGTCCCCATTCAGCGGAATATAGGAATAGGTTGGGCTGCCGGCTCCAACATTTGTTCCGTTGACCTTCCATTGATATCCGGGAGAAGTTCCGGGGTTGACGGGTGTTGCGGTAAAAGTAACAGTAGTTCCGGTGCATACCGGGTTTGCGCTGGCAGAAATCGCAATGCTGACCGGCGTGATTGGTAAAACCGTAACCGTAACCTGCGCACAGGTAGAAACGCCGCACAAATTCTCCCAGCGGGCATAATAGGTTGTGGTAACCATGGGCGACGGGATGGTGATGCTGTTGTTTGAGCCGCTTCCGGCTCCGATCAGCGTACCCCCGCAACTCCCAGAAAACCAGTTCAGGGTTGTTCCGGAACCGCCTGTCGCAGAAAGGGTAATATTTCCGGGATCATCCGCACAAAAATCAGTGCGGTCGGTAACTGCCTGGGCGGGGGCCACCGCGGCAGGGTAGAAAACCTGTGTCTGGGCCCAGCAGTTAAAGGTCTCCTTGTAAGCCCTTCCGCGGGCTCCGTTGAAATCGTTGCCCAGTGCATCGGTTGTATAGCGGAAGGCATAAATCTGATAATATAGCGGACCGCTGCAGGGAACCGGCATATTGTCGGTGAAGGTGAGGGTTTGTGAAGAGGGAATGTTGGCGATCACAGTGGCTCCGCCAGTTATATCCCCAACGGCATAGGTATGGCCGTCAAATGGCCCGCCAAAAAGATTGGCATTGTTCCTTAAAATGAGATATCCCTGTGTTCCGTCGGACGGGAATGGATCAACCGCTGCATTCCAGTTCAAAGTTACCTGTGTATTCGCCGGATTCACATTGCCTGTCAGTATTGGATTGATCCAGTCAGGGTCCCGTTCATTGTGCCAGAAATAGCTGTTGGCAGCGGTGGTTGATTCGCAATTTGGCAATCCGAAGGAGAGCTCGGTACTGCTTTTGGCAGTCCAGGTGGTGCCATCCTGTTGTGGCAGGTACCCAAATTCATCAACCTTTCCTCCCGGGCAAACGAATACCGCCTCCCCATCGGTCAGGCTGGCTTTATGATTCAGTTTTGGCAGAGGAAGTGGAGTCCAGCTCGATCCGAAGGTTGCTTTATGTCCCAGGGCATGAACAAAAACGCCCGATGCGTTTATCAACTGAAGCAAATCGCCTGCCCCGGCAACGTTGAGGGTTGCCCCGGCGTAATTTGGCGCTGTGCCGAATGCACCACCATTGAAATAGGTTACATCGTTGGCAGAAACCTCCACATAACCATCCGTTTTGTTGTTATCGGTGGGGTGAGGAATACCTGATGTGCCAACCTGCCGGTGCCAGATCATGATGATGGTGCCGACGCGCATGTTATTCCAAAAAGCGATGTTGTTGAAAGTAATGGCAGGCTGGAAGGTGGTTTGTGCGGAGTTATTGTCCTGAAGAGTCCAGTTTCGCATGTCGACATTATCGGCGACAACTACCAGTTCAGTCCATTCATCGCGGGGATCGAGGGCGTTGAAATAACTGCTGATCAGCACCGAAGAGTCGGTGGCAAGTACTCCGGCAGGTTTGTCCTGCGGTGATGCAGTAGGTATTCCTGCTTCCTGATCCTGAGAAAATACCGGATACAACCAGGAAAAAAAGAGAGCAAAAAAAACAAATTTCAACCACTTGTCCATTTTTACCTGATCTGCAACCTTGTGTTTTATGTCACGCGTCACGCGTCACGTGTCAAGCTTTTCAACCTGGCCACCCTGTCAATGAGTCCCTGTCGATGCTCTTCATCCGTGGAATTAGGATCTTTCATCTCCCTGAACATGGTGCAGGGAACATCGGCACAATCGCCGCAATCCTTGTAGTTTTTTTTATTGACGGAACAGTCGTACAACGGGCAGACTTTGGTGGGCATGTGTTCGAGCGCCCAAAAGGTTTGACCTTTAACCGAATGACAACCATTACACTGATTTCCGAAAAATTCGCATTCGGAGCAAACAAGTCCGCAGGCAGAAAGTATCATGTTGTTTAATTTTGTTGTAAAGGTAACAATTTCAGAAAAAAAAATGTCTGAATCAGGTAAATTTCGATTGATCGCAAATATTTGCAGGTTCAATATTTTATTAACTTTACTTCATATTTTAAAAATCCGGCTTTTATGAAAAAGACATCATTTTTCCTGATATTCATGCTGTCCTTTGCAGTTTTTGGACAGAGACCTTTTCCTCCGCGAAAACCTGGCGCTCCCAAACCTTCAAAAGAACAGACGCCGGTGGTGACCAGTACGAAAAAAGCCGGTTCGAATGATTTTCTGGCCCTGGTTAAAACCCTCAATGAATGGGGTTTTATTGATGAGACGGGAGCCTATGCGATCACTCCTCAGTTTGAGAATGCCAAACCATTTTCCTCCGGATTTGCCCGGGTAAAGAGCATGGGCGACTGGGGTTACATTGATAAAAAGGGAGTTTTTGTGATCAATCCGCAATTTGAAAAAGCAGAAGATTTCAGTGACGGGCTGGCCAGGGTTCTTAAGTTCAAGAAATGGGGTTATATCGAAAAATCGGGAACATTTGCAGTCAATCCGCAGTTTGACGATGCCGAGGATTTTGAAAACGGACTGGCCAGGGTCAGAAAAGGAGTTTCATGGGGTTTGATTGACAAAAAAGGGAGTTATGTGGTAAACCCGCAATTTGCCGAGCTGGGTCCTTTTTCCAATGGGATAGCCCGTGCACGGGTTGGTAAAGAATGGGGATATGTGGATAAAGCGGGAAAATGGGAGATCAATCCACAGTTCGACGATGCAGAGGATTTCATGGATGGGCTTGCCCGTGTGAAGAAAGGTACGCAGTGGGGTTACATTGATAAAACAGGCACCTATGCCATCAACCCGCAATTTGAGGCTGTTGGTAATTTTTTCAACGGACTTGCCTGTGCAAAAAAAATGCACCAGTGGGGATATATTGATAAAAAAGGAACATGGTCGGTGAACCCGCAATTTGAAGAGGCGGGCGATTTCACCGAAGGGCTGGCAAAGGTGAAGAAAGGCAGGGAATGGGGGTATATTGAAACCTCCGGAACCTATTCCATCAATCCGCAGTTTGATGATGCAGAGGATTTCGCCGGTGATATGGCATGTGTGAAAAAGGGCTCCCAGTGGGGGTTTATCAGTAAAAAGGGTTTATATGTCATCAACCCGCAATTCGATCATGCAAATGGTTTTATCAATGGGTTTTCGGCTGTAAAAAAGGGTGCGAAGTGGGGGTTTATCAATGCCTCCGGCAATCTGGTGATCAACTGCACGTTTAATGATGCAGAGGATTTTTCGAAATAAAAAAAGAACCCACTCCGAAAAGTCATTTTTTTACCACATTGCCACAATCATCACGTTATTGTTTCTGTCATTGGACCCCTTCCCCCCGGCCCCCCTCCCCAATAAGGGAAGGGGGAGACTGGTGCTGATACTCCATACATCTGTTAATCATGGTATTATGCTGGTTTAGAACACCACTCCCCTCCCTTCTTTGGGGAGGGGTTGGGGTGGGGTATAATGAAGGACGATATGCCGAATAGCTATTTTGACTTTTCGGAGCGGACTCAG
>JBAXFM010000168.1:0-11032 GCA_037139855.1 Bacteroidota bacterium | reverse complement strand
ATAAATATCTTCTTCCCTGGAAGTTTCATACCCACCGATATCGATCCTTCGGTTCTGGATGCGTGGATTGCCGGCAAGATCGGTCATTCCCACGTTGCCGGTCGTGGCGGTGGGATCTCCTGTGTTGAAGCAGGGAGATTCCGGAAGAATCTGATAGGGTTGACTACCCGACTCTGCAAACTGAGGATCGTTGTTGATATTGTTTTGATAAGTTCCGGTATAATTTGTGTTATTACCACCAAAACCGTTGACCCCGCCGGCAATATCACAATAATAAAAATTCGGATTACATGTATTGTCAGCAAGGTATACCTGGTTATCACCAAGGTTATATTGTGAATTGCCGTAGATGATGTTGCTCCTGATTTCGGGTGTCGAAGAAGAAATGAACCAAAGCCCTCCGGCATAACCTTCCGCCATATTGTTGCTTATGGTATTGTTCATCATCAAGGGAGAAGAATGATAGAAAGTGATCCCACCCCCTGCCGTTCCGGCATAATTGTCGGTAATCAGGTTCTGGATGATCTGGGGATTGGAATAGCTAATATCCATACCGCCACGTAAATCGGAAGAATTACTCGTCACCCGGTTCAACCTGAATTCAACGTTGGAATTGTTTTTAAACGCGATTCCTCCTCCTACACCGGTTGGGCAGGTTGTAACCCCAGCCATATTGCCGGTGATTGTGTTTTGTGTCATACTACCACTTACCCCAAACAAAAATACGCCTCCGCCCCAGCTGGCATTATTATGAGAAAAATAATTATCGGTTGCATTCAGGATCGTATTCGTGAAATAAACTCCTCCTCCTCCACCAACGGAAGTGCAAGCCTGCGCTTCATTGTAACTGATGCTGTCATTTGAAAGAGTCAGGGAAGAGGCCGCTGCAAAAAGACCCCCGCCGCTGCAAACCGCTGTATTGTGCAGAAAAGTACAATTAACCACCGTTGCCGTACAAGTATCTATACGGACTGCACCCCCGTTTGAAGGCTCAGAAGACACACAAAGACCACCATACACAAAATTATTGGTAAATAGATTGTTGTTCAGAATCAGTGTTGAATTATGCGCTGAAATTGCTCCCCCCGAGAAACTTGTATCATTACTGAAAATGCACCGGGCAATCTGTAGATTTGCTGATCTGAGGTAAATTGCTCCTCCCTCGGAGTAAGCATAGTTACTGAAGAACTGACAATCTGATATCCTTATCTTACTGAAGTTGTTAATATAAACTGCACCGCCATTGTTCCCTTCCGAAGCCCGGGAAACCGTGCTTGCGTAACGGAAAGTGCAAAATGCCAGACGGGAAGTATCATTGGAACTATTGACCTGATCAAATACCAGTCCGCTCCATTTTTGTCCGGGTGACTGGGATTCAAACCGGATGAGGTGATTGGGGTCTCCTTCAGCCAGCAAGGTGCCGTTCACAATGATCTCATAAGTTCCCATAAAATAAACCAGGATCCCTTTCCCGATTGTCAGGGTGACGCCATTATTGATGTTAATATTTCCGGTGATCTTCACCGTGTCTGCACACCAATAGGTATTTGCGGCGATGGTGCCGGAAACCGAAATGTTTTGCAATTCCTGGTACTCGTAGGCCCCCTGATCGATCCGGACCCAGCAGAAAGGACATATCCTCGGATTTCCGGCCAGGTCGAGCGAAGGGATATTCATCCCGGTCATATCAGGGTTCCCGGTATTAATACACGGGGAGGATGGCTGCAGGCTGTAAGGGAAGCTGCCGGTGCCTTTGAACAAAGGGTTGGTATTGAGACAATTTTCATAGTTATGGACCATGGCAGATCCGCCAATTCCCCCTATACCTGCAAGTCCGCCATCAAGAAGGCAATAATAAAGATCCGCTCCATAAGCATTGTTAGTGATCGCGATCTCCTTACCCGAAATACAATTGTCGCCATAGAGGATGCAATTGGTGAATACCGGGCCCGAAGCATTTTCAATATCCACGGCTCCGCCTTCAATACCGGCAGAATTTCCTGAAAAGGTACAATTGATCACCTGGGAACCGGTATATACAAAACAAAGCGCTCCTCCATTATAACTTGCTGAATTGTTGATGAAAAGGTTATCTGAAATGACCGGGAGACATGAATGCATGTAAATTGCCCCTCCATCTCCTCCATGATTACCATTAAAGATATTATTCATGATGAGCGGGCTGGAGACAAAACAATATAATGCCCCTCCCAAACCGCCGACTGCCTGGTTGTGACGAAAACTACAATTCGTTAGTTTCAGCTTGTCGAAATAGTTCATGTAAATTGCGCCGCCATTGACCCCATGCCAGTAAGACCCGGTAGTGATGCCGTATGAAAGCGCACAATAACAGATTTTGGAAGAATCGTTGGATGATGGTGTGCCGTCAAACAGGATACCGTCCCAACCGGCAGACGGGTTCGCAGCCGTGAAGAATATCGAATCGTTCTTCGTACCAACAGCGAGCAGCCTTCCCTGTACGCTGATGCCGATATTTCCGTTGAAAATTATATGCGACCCAGGAAGAATCGTAAGTGTCGCACCGGCATCAATAAAAACCTGTGATGAAATTTGAACCGTTCCCGACCATGTAGTGTCGGATGAAATATGATTATTGCTGGCTGCTGCCAGGCTGACGAAGATGGCTGAAAAAAATAAACAAGCCAGGAATGATTTGTGAATTCTTTTTTTCATAAGCAGATTTATTGTTGACCTCTTGCCATTCCATCCCCTGAATTGAGTTGATTCCGGATGGGGTATTTTGTGAATTCCAGGAATGATTAAAAGATTATTTTATCACTACGATCTTGAAGATATCTTTATATTGACCATTTATCAGTGTACAGGTATAGGTTCCGGGTTTGAGTAACGATGTATTCAGCTTCAATTCGTAACTGCCCGGGCTGAGTTCATTGTCGGCAACGGTAGCAATATGAATCCCGCTGAGGTCATACAGATCCAGCTTAACCTGGGAATCGTCCTTCACAGCAAACCGGAGAAAGGTGTAATCGGAACACGGATTCGGAAAGCATTGCAGCAGCTTTTCCTTCGGAGTCGGGGTCTTCTGATCGTCAACCCCCATGAAAAAGCCCTTCTCGGGGACATCTTCGATCAGGCTATCGTTTTTAATGGCAAAACACCGCAATACCTGGTCCATAATTGGATTTCCGAACATAACGCCATTGACAGGCGTAAAGGCGGCATTTGTTGCAAGCATCGGGTACTCGTTTGTCAGGATCATCAGGGTGTCATGATCGATGTATGAAAGAGCAATCTCAGCGACCTGCTTGTTGGTGTCGCACACGAACGGATTCCCGGCGATATGATGCCAATCCGGGTTGGCATCGTTCAGGTTGGCTGTGAACAGATCGATCTGGCTGATCTTTCTGAATTCTGATTTATGACCTATCCTTTCGACCTTTACTGCGATGGTGGTATGACCGTCTTTATTGATAGCCATACGTGGCAGTTGTAAATGGGCCACAGACTCAGTTAGAAGGTCCCTTTTGTTCCCGAGGTTCCAGCTTTTCCCGGTATTCCATGGAATGAAAACGACCTTTTCATAATTGTTAACAGTGGAATCCAGAACAAATAAAGTTACCACTGCTCCACCGGTTCCATTCCTGAAATTCATTGTGAAATAATTGCAAATCTCGTTGTTGTCGAAAGTCATCAAATCGGTGGGAGAGGACCAATTCGTTCCGTCGTACGCCATGGTCATAAGCTTATAATCCTTATGATCGCTGCTGGTGGCATTCAGCCATGCAATGATTGCCCGGTTTGTTCCGGTAGATCCGACCCACAATTGGGTTTTGACACCAGGGATGCTGGTGACGGGTGCAGGTGTGGATACATTCCAGGTTCCGCCCTGCTTATCCAGGGACGCGAACCAGATCGAGGAGATATGGTTGTCAAGATCGGCAACCTGCCAGATGATAAGCGCCCGTGTATCGGATAATGCAATGGTCCGGGGGTTGGCCTCTGTCCTCCCGGATGTAGTAGCTACCGTATCATCCGGAACCATAGCGCTCTGAAGCATTTTCTGACTTTTAATATCGAATACTCCGTACCAGATGTCCTGAGATTTAAGGAATTGAGTAACCAGCTCGGTTTGATTAACACCCTGGATAGTTTTATCGGTATGCCTTGTCTGCGCCCAGCAAAGGATAACCTGGTCGCCGGCGATGGCATCGGTCGCCGGGCTGTTCAGCGCATGGTTGTTCCGCGTAACATTTAGATAATCAGAGAACTTGCGTTTGGTTGCGGTCATGTAGGCCAGTTTCAGCGCTCTCTCCCCATAACGGCTCCCGCTCTCGACCCAGGTGAAAACCCTGTTTTCGCCGGATATTCCAATTGATGGATGAGGAGCTGGCTGGTGCATCTTAATGAAACCACTCACCGGGTAGATTTCGTTGGTCAATTCCGGCCAGGAAGAATTCGATTCGAAATTATCCAAGAATATTTTCTTTTTATTCATGGGCGGGAAGCAGTTCGACATGTTATCTCCCCAGAAATTATCGGTATAAAAGAGTTTCGGTCCCCATAAATCCTTCTCATACCAACCCCACAGAAGATCGAAATACACTCTTCCATAAACCTGAAAAGCTGCCGATTTCACAGGCTTATCTGCCTGAGACGGAATGGATATGTATGAATGCCCGTAACCGATACCCACCCTGCCATCAAGACCAAAAAAGGCAGCGGCAATACCTTCGAAAAAGGTCAATCCCAGGGAAAACTCCAGGTTGACATCACCGGAGTAGAAATGGTAAGAAGCGCTGTTCCTGTAGGCCTGGGTGTGCGTTGAATCGGCATCAATGTTCAGGTCGCCGCAGGAACCCCATTTGCCCGTGAGGGTATCCACCGTCATGTGCAAACGGGATGCATAATTGAATCCGGTTGTAACGGAAATTTTAAATGTCGGTTTGACAATGACGGAGTAAGGATTGACAGAACCTGAATAATTCACCAGCGAGGAAACTGCACTGACGATGTTCTCTATGGCCAGAACATCGGTTGAAACGCTTCCTCCCATCATGAAATTCTGAGAGGCATTCAGGTTGTTGTTCTGATCAATCCAGTACGAGTTACTCTGGGAATTGTTGAATGAGAATAGCATGAATTTTGAATTTCCGACACCAAGGTTCATGTATTCCTGATAGAAATCAGGCGCCTGGTTCATTTCCAGGTTCCGGGTCAGGATGTTGTATTTCAGGTAAGCTTTTGCCGTAGGAGATAACATTTTCGCCGACAGTCCGTTTATGAACGGCACAAAGCCGGGGACAGTCACCCCCGTAAAATTATTGATCATTTTATTTTTCTCGAACGGGGTTATGACCTGGAATGTCACCACACTGTCGGATTGTTGAAAGTTGCTGAAAGCGGAGGAAGGAAGGAAATCGAACCAGGCAGGCCGGGTCTTCCTGATGGTTATGGCGTAGGGTCCCTCCACAGCAGCCGGGTGTACATCCTGGCCCAGGTAATATGCGAGGTTCATGATGGTTACAGGGGGAGAAAGCGTAGACATATCGTAGGTCAGGGTCCACAATGTATCGCTGGCTTTCACGGCGTTGCACGTCCCGAGCAGGGAGTCTGAGTTATTATAAAACAGGGCCCGGATACTGTCGATGTCGGATAAAGGTGGGGTAACAACCGAAAAAGTGTTTGGATGTTGCATGGTCCCGGGAGCAATAGCCTGGTCAAAGGGACCAAAATTCCCGTTTACTTTCGGAGGGATCATGGGATGAATGTAAACCGGAATGGAAACAGCGTTCTGGAAAAAGGGCACCCCTGAAGTGTTCTTATAACCCGTTTCAAGGCTGATATAACTGCCTACTTGTGCGTCGCCCATGTCGATATCAAACTGGCCTGCAAAGGTTGGAGTGGTATAAAATACCGAATCGGATGTAATGATCTGATGATCAGGTGTGAGGAAATTGTATTTGACATAGTTCTTACTCCAGCCAGCTTGTCCTGATCCGCTGTAATTGGTGTTAAACAAAAGGGTATTTATCAGGGATATCCCCTGGCTGAAATATCCTTCACCTTCAGACAAGTAAAAGTTAAAGATGTTACCCGGGAATGGCGTTTCGATCATAAAATTTCCCAGGGAATAGGTTGATCCGTTTGCCGGTCCGAATGGAAAATGTGTGGTGGCAAAAAAGGTATAGGTGCCGGGTTGCAGTTCAGCGATCCTGTCGTTCCAAACAACATAAGAAAGGTCTCCCGGGAGCGACCAGGCAGGGGTGTCCCCGTTGATCGTCCCGTTATCAGATCCGGCATGATCCGTAACTGCAGTTCCGGAACCTTCATTCATAGGGAAATAAGTAGCCAGACCTGAACCCGAGGCCGGAAGGAACCTTGATGCATTGATCTCGGCGTAGCTTAAGGCACGGTTCCATATGGAGATCTCAGACAAAGATCCGTTGAAATACTCTGAAATCGTGCTTTTTACTGTCTTTTTTGAAGCCCCGTTCCGTCCTATCACCCACCAGCCCTGGTACGATTGAGGAGTAGGCAGGGACAGCTTTTGCGACAGACTTCCATCGATGTAAATGGCGGCATTCTGGCTGTTGTCAACCGTTACGGCTACATGATGCCACTCCCCGTCATTATTTACATTCAAGGCATACACGGTTTTGGTCTGGCTTCCTGATATCATGTTGAATCTCAGGCTACCATCGGGTTCCATAAGGATTTCCCGGTCATGGTATTGCGTGGATCCGCCGTTCTGGTTATCTGTAAACCCAATGATCTTACCACCAGTGCTCGAGGATGTCTTTACCCAGAAGAGAATGGAAAAGCTTGACGGGGAGCTAATCTGCTTTGAGGTCTCGACCCAGTTGTTCGTTCCGTTAAGCACCAATGAATGATGATAAGGAATACTGCTGGTGAAATAGGTCATGGTATCGTAAAGTGTATCCCCCATTCGTAATCCCAATAACACACTGCTGACTTCGGAAGGGAACCCGGTCACGGTGACCGGAGCATAGATTTTGCCCAATGCCGGCGGGGTACTGTAATATATATTCCAGTTGTACTGGGGGGTGGCAACCGGTTCGGGAGCAAGCGAAAGCAAATTATAATCTGTTTCAAGCGGCACTCCGGGGAAAGGATGAAAAAATTCCAGTGCCTGCAACCGGACAATGTCGTATGGTAATCCTGCCATATCATAGGCAAAGGAAGACCTTCCTTTGACAGGAGTGACAGTCAGGGAGTCAATGATCATGCTGTTCCTGTCAATAAACCTGAACTTCACGGAATCCGTATGCAGATTGGATGACAAAAATCGGATTGTATCTATTGTCTTTTGCACGCCGGGATACTGGGGAATAAAGGATGCGTGGTTTTTCAGGTAGCCGAAATTGTTATAGTAACTGCGATCGGAGAGATAGTTAAGCCGGTTTCTGAGATCATCGAAATTCCAGTAACCGTTCAGGTAATATTCCTGCAAGGGAGATTTCTGGTAATTTTTCAAGATCTCATCTTCGGTAAGTGTCCTTGCCCAGATCCTGACTTCATCCATTGCGCTGACAAGAGAATTATCCAGGATACCTTCTCCTCCCAAACGCAAGGGTGGAGTCCCCAGGTAGTGCCTCCAATCATAAGTGGCATAGATGTAGTCATAGTTGGAACTGTTGAATTGGACATCGTTAAGTGGTAAACCGTCCAGGTAAAATTTCCCGGTCGGATATAATAGCTGGGGATCATAATTGCAGATAAAGGCAAGATGATGCCATCCGGAGCCAAGCAATTTCTGCCGGGAAAAGTTCACGGTCCAGAAATCGGAAGACACGTTACCCGTCAGTGAAGCAAAAACCAGAGAAACATTTTCGGAGCTGACTTCGATATACCATTGCCAGGCAGAATCCACTCTCATAAGTGACATCGTTCTTAAGGCCGGATTACTCTCAGACATATTAAATTGCATCCACCCTTCTATCGAAAAGCTGCTTTGCAGAACATCGAAGCTATACGGACCCGGATAAATGACCCGGCCATGGTTGTCGACGTTGATGTTTCCCGGCCCATTCTGAATCAACGCATACCGTGCGCTGTCCACAGTCAGTGCCTGGCCGGTATGCTGGTTCTGGACAAACGATGCGATCGAATCACGAAGGACAAGACTGTCGGCGATACAAGTGAGCATTGGCTTTTGGGGCAGTATCAAAAGATCCTTGTGGTATTCGACACCTGTATCAGGGCCGCCCTGACAGTGAACCGCTACATGTAAATAACGGGTGTCAAGGGGAAGGACATCCATCCTGACGCTGTTAAAAGTGGCCGAATCGAGATAAGTGCCGGGAGAGGCCGTTACGATATGGGTCTGGACAATGACCGAGTCCATTGTCATGATCTGAAATACAATGGTATCAGTCCGTGGAGGAATATGCTTAAGGCTAAAGTTGTTGATTTTCTGAGGGACCGGATGAAAAGAAGTATCCGAAAAGGTATAGTTGTTGGAGATAAAGGGACCGAAGCCAGCAGTAGCAGTCAGGGAAACTGTATCAGGATACACGGTATAGGGCAACTTATAAATAGCCACACTGTCGGTCTGGTAATGAATTTCGATATAAAGCCGTGGGGAAAGGGGAAATCCCATCGTGTCCGATTCGAAGCTCCAGACGGCAGCTTCCAGGTTGGAGCCTGTTTCCATGTGGGATTTGCTAATCTGCACATCTTTCGAATCGATCATTTTTATGATGACCTCAGATGTGTTTTTGGGAAGCTGGGACAGGATATAAAGATTCGTCCGTTTCGATCCCAGGACATAGGGTCCGAAACCATTTTCGGATGTAACCTTGATGGGAGGAAGATAAAGCGTATCGACAGTTCTTTGGGAGAAGAGCTCAGGGGTAAGAATGAAAAGTAGAAAAACAACTGCCAGGAACCGGTGGCTACAAAAGGCATTTACGAAGTTCATAATCCATGTATTTTAATGAAAATGACGCCTAAACAGCAAAGTTAAAACATAATTTTAAAATCAGATACATAGGTATTAATATTATTTTGAAATTTTCCTGAACAAAATACTTCAGGGAGGTGATTCCCCTTTCAGCTTCCCGGATATCATCAGGAATGATCAAGACGGACAAGATGTGTTTTGCCGATAGCTTCCATCAGGCTTCCCGTGATTCCGGCATCAGAAGCATATTTTGGCCAATAGCTGATCACATCTGTAATTTGATCGATTATTTCGTTTGGTTTTTTGATATTCATGCGTTCTGCTACCAACCATAAATCACTCCTGGTGATTTCTGAACGCTTATTATTTATAGAGAGTTGGTGTTGTGCCAGATATTTATGTGAAGGTTTGAATGCATACGTCAAATCATAAGCAGGGGAAAGGCTCCACCGGCTTGATCTATCCATGAGAAAAGAAATATTTTTTGTATGATCGTCATTATTTGCACTGATTACATTGAAAACCATCCTGCGATAAAGCTGATCCGCATCCGGGTAAGGTAGCCTGAGGCTGAGCGTGACAAACCAGCTTTCTCAGCCAACTGGCCTTGTGTTAGGTTTTGCTGCAAGCGCAATTGTTTAAGCGTATTACAGAGTTCGGCAACGATAGCCGGATCGCTCATGCTATACCAATCAGGTGAAGGTGATTGTGTAACCATATCTTTTAATTGTTTATAATGATTACTATAGGATTCACTAATGGCATTTTTATCACATTATGCATCCTATGGACTGCAAAGATAAGGATACTACTTCACCATGTCCAATATTTTTTAAATATCAGATTTACAATGCCTCCCGAAGTGGATAGGGTTGAACAGATATCACAACACTGCCTTTATCCTTCTAAAAGGTTCTGATCGTTTAAAATGTCTCCTGCCCCGAAAAATAGAATCCCTGTGACTGGTGGCCGATGGCAAAGTCGAGGTTGATGTTCGTCCTGAAGTATTTATTGACCATCACCCGGATGCCGAAGCCGACAGCCGGTTGAACATACTGAAACAGGGCGACCTTGCGGGCAGAATTATCTACAGGGTTATCTGTGGTGGTTGCATTGACAAAGATCACCCCTCCGATGATATTTGAACAGGGCCAGATGGGGAAACGCCATTCAACTTCACCATAAACCAGGTTTTTTCCGCGGTACCTTCCATTCGTATATCCTCGCCCTGATCGTGCGCGCTGATCCCCGCCGATGGAAGGAAGCGTCATGTATGGAAGATTACCCGTAAGGTTAAAATCGCCAAATGCCCAGAAGGCGATCAGGTTTCTCGGTTTCTTTTTCGAAAGCCCGACATAGGTCCTGAATTCCATCCAAAGCTCCGATGCATCATGGGTACTTCCAAGGAATGTAAAATTGTAGCGGTAGTTGATGTTGGCATAAATTCCCTTGTAGGGATTGGCCTGGTTGTCGCGGCTGTCGTACACCACATTGGCGCTGAGCCCGGAATTCATGTAACCGTCTATACCATAGTTATTTGAAACTGAATAGACATAATGCGGTGTCCATAACTGGGGGAGTGTATCCAGGTTTAGTTTCTCATCTTTGATGGAATAATAATCATCAAAATGATACCCGATGCCGGCATAGAAGTTTTCCATGATTTTCATGTTAACGATCTCACTAAACTTCACATAATTGAATTTCATCGGGAAGGACAACGAATCCGTAGAGCCTCCCTCGCCCTCCCAGTGAAATTCGGAAGGAAGGTTGCCTGTTTCCGGTGCATTGGTGCCCAATCCATAGGTGGGCTGACTGTAGATATAAAACCGCCAGTCGCCCTGCAGGAAAAATTTGTTCTCCTTTGTATAAATATTCGATTTTACAAAGGTGATGAGCTGTTTTTTTGAGGTAACGGCCACCGTGAACGGGGCGGAGGAGACGCGTGTATTTTCCTTCGGGCCCATGTACCAGCCAAAAGTTCCGCCAACACCAAGTAAAAACCCATTGGACGGATTGGAGCTGACATTTGGCAATACCAGCGCCATGAATTTCTTCGGAGGTTTGGGCGCTTTCTCCTTCTTCCTGAACAGGTCGCCGATGGCTTTTTGCTGACAATCCTTTTCA
>JBAXFM010000167.1:0-11047 GCA_037139855.1 Bacteroidota bacterium | reverse complement strand
GATGTGGTGGAAGCGCCGAAGGATACATTGGCCTGAAGAACGCCAGCCGCATTGTAAAGATTGACGGCATCGCCGCCCGTACTGAGGCCGACTCCTGAACCCGAATAATTTCCGATCTGAAGACCTGCGGGCGGGTTCGCACCGAACCAGTTATTCCTGAATGCTGCTGCCGTGGAAGCCAGGTTAGCTGTTTCCATGAATATCACCGATTCGCCGGGAGCAATGCTCGTAATACCATTCAGTGCAACCGAGTTGCCAAAGGCATTTGAGTTGTCGTCCATTTTCCAACCTGTAATGTTTGCAGCGATGTTGCCTGTGTTCGTAACTTCAAACCAGTCGGCGGCAACAGGACTGTTTCCGCTGCCCCAGGGTGTGACCTCAGAGATGATAACTGTGGCAATTTCCACGATATCCGTAATATGCAGGGTAAATACCGTAGAAACATCTGGCGTGCTGCCCATGGTCGCATCGTCAACATTGACTGTGACCGTATAGGTTGGTTTGGATTCAAAATCCAGGCTGGTCCCGGCTTTGAGATACAAATTATAATTGATGATCTCAAAATAACCGGCATCGGCTCCGCTAAGGCTGAGGTCATTGGTGCCCATGCCGTCGTCACTGATATCGATATAACCGAGTTTAATATGTGATGCTGTGCTGGTGTTTTCAGGTAAACTCTGAGTGGTAGCGGCCATACTCACCGACAGAGGTGCCTGGTTCGCATAGGTAAAGGTGGATGGCGCGTAAATCCAAAGCTGAGGATGATCTGTATCACCGCCGCCATTCTCACAAACAGTATAAAGTATGCCGTCATTGTCCATCGCGATACCTTCATGCTGATGTTCAACGACCGATAGGGGATTCCCCGGGTCATTCACAATCGTCAGTGAACTGGACACTGCTCCTGACCGGTTGATCTGTTCAACTTTTGCAGACTCCTGGCTCAATAAAAGCAGGTTGCCTGAATTGGCCTGACCGGTCAGCGCCGGCAGGTTGCTCAAGGCAAAAACATCAGCAAGATCAGTAACATTAGCCAACGCAGGATCAAAGAGGTTGACAGAATTAACAGTGGTCGGCGATCCATTCGTAGCGGTTCCGGCTACAAAATCGATCCCTGTCTGGAAAATCCCTTCCGGGTCTTTCTCCTTGACACAAATGTATCCGGCGGTCTGGGGATCGTTCGTTACACCTTCAATTCCGATGTTATCGACATAGGTCCCCAGCTTAACCGTCTGGGTCACGCTTCTGGTTAACGTGGTACCTGCAGTGTACACGAACTGAACAATCTGACGGTCGCGCTCTTCAGACATCACAAACGTGTTATTTCCGGTATAAGCAAGTCCTTCCGGATCATAAAATTCGGTACCTTGAGGACTACTTCCCTGGGCCAGTGTCATGGAGTTGATCAATTGCCCTTTATCGTTCACCTGAACGATCGAAGTACCGCCATCACCAACCACGAATAAAGTATGGGTGTCCCAATTATAGGTTACCGCCGAGACTTCCTGGGCAAGCAAACTGTTTGCCGGAGGGGCGGTACGTGTGGGTTCGGGCAGATCGTAACGGCCGATCCTGACGTAGGTCGAAAGATCCGCCGTGGCATCATTGTCGGTAATTGATATGCTCTGCGACACAGCAGTCCCGAGGATTAACCCTGGAGAAGGATTGCTGATTGTCAACACTGCTGTTTCCGTTCCTTCAAACAATATATCATCAATAACTGTATATGTTACTGATCCGGTAGTCTGACCATTCAGTATGGCAATGGTGTTATTATTTAATGAATAATCACCCGCCGTGATATTTGTTCCCGCTACATTTACCGTAACAGTTTGATTTCCAAGAACAGGTAATGAGGAAACTGCAGTAACTGTTATTACAGTCTGATTTGCCTCACTGCCGGAATGTGATGAAACTGAAAGGGAAACAGTACGCGGAAGGACACTGTCTGTTCGCAAGGTGACATTCTGGATCCGGTAATCATGCCTGACAGGAATATCGGCTTTGTTGAACGGAGAGGCAGTATGCAGACTTTTCATATATTCGGCAAAAGCATCCTGCTCCGATCCCGGAATGCTGAACGATGCAACGCCGGGCACGGCAGGAGGCACGGCAAGGGTATTGAGATCGACACGGTTGGAACCGATGATGTTGAAGGGATATCCGTCACCGCCACCGGCCATATAGTTCAGGGTGACAAGCCGGAAGGTACGCGCAGGATTCCCATACAAAGCGCCGTTCATGATCAGGGTATCCAGCACCACGGTACCAGAGTCGTTGGTGATCACGGCGGTAAGAATACGTCCGCCAGTGTTGGTGGTCGGGTTGTAGATTGGAAGCGTCGGATTGAAACTAAACCGGACACCCGCCACCTGCGGGAACTGCCCCGGAGTAGCGCCTGGTGCAGTAGCATCCACACCATGCTCCAGCGATCTTCTCAGACCGGCAGCATCAACGGTTAGAATGGAGAGCAGGTTGTTGAATCGCAGCGAATTTTCAATGTCAAGCTGGGAAACATCCCCCGCCTGTTTACCGGCGGCCGGATTGGCAATGGGAGGCTGATAGATCACGGTGTCGCCATAGGCGTTTATATACCCGATAATTGAACGGATACCTCCGCCATTCTTAATGGATACAACGGTGGAGGGGTCATAGTATTTTGCCATCCACAGGTTGGCTTCAGCCGAGAGATTACCCAGGTTGGTTTCTTCAGTCCTGACGAAGTTACGACGCCCTTCAAGGAATACACTGGTTTTCCCGAAAAGATTGCCATCTTTGGCCAGAATCGCAGATCCGATCGAATCACACAGTAATTTCACCCGGTACCCGCGGGTTCCGGGAGCAAGTGCCAGTGGAGTATTTGCGCCCCACACATCTTGAAGACCCTGCTGGTCAGTGGCATAAGCGCCAGATACAGCCGGGTTGATCGTAGCGGGAACAATATCGCCCGAGGGGGTGAAATCAACCACCAGGCGGCCAACATATTTATAGTTTCCATCAGTGTTGATAATCGCGATGGGTTTTCCATCCAGGCCTGAAGTCAGATAGGGATAAGTTTCGATTGCCACATCCCCGGGACGAAGACGGTCGGTAGCATCAGCCATCAGGGTATGTGAACCACCGGCGATGATGATGTCCACGCCATGTAGTTTTGTAGCCAGTTCTTTTTCAAAAGAAAGCTGCTGCAGATGCGAAAGAAGGATGATCTTGTTACAGCCTTCGAGGTTGATAAGGGTATCGATGTACGGCTGAACAATTGTGGCCAGTAGGGTCATATCGTTGGTGCCGGCACCCGGATTTTTCACTGTGGTAGTTCCGGGGGATGAGATCGTTTCAAGCATCGGGGTGGTAACACCTACTATTCCGATCTTTTCACCGTTCTTCATGATAACGCAATAAGGAGCGAGTTTCTTTTTTGCTGCAATCTGGGCAGGAGTATTCGCCGGGGTACACATGAAATTCGTGTTGGATTGGCGGATGGGTGTAAACACCGGGCTCAGGTTGGGATCAGCCGTGAAATTCAGGTTTGAGCTCAGATAAGGGAACTGAGCGCCAAACCAGCGTACACTTGAACCCGAAATATTTCCGCCAATGATGTTTCGCAACTCGGGGGTCCCAAAGTCAAAGTCGTGGTTTCCGAGAACGGATGCTTCAACACCGATGAAGTTCATGATGGAGATGTCGGCTCTTGCGATGCCGGCACGAAGATCATACGGAGGATTGGCCAGCGGAGTGTTATAGTAACTGGCATAGGCGTTAAAATAGGGCTGCACCATTCGCGGATCCTCGCCCGAGAAAGAGAACGGTCCCGGGATGAAATTATCGCCCGATGCAAGGGTGATCGAATTCGGATAAGCGTTCTCCAGAGAGTCAACAATTGCGGCAAACCGAGGGGCCGTGGTTACTTCATCAACGGCAGCTTCGAAATCCGATCCATGCAGGATCTGGAGCGGGAAATTAACCATGTTCAACACAAGGGTGGCAATAGAATCGCATCCCGCGGCATTCGTTGTATGGTAGATATAAGTACCCGGTGTCGTATAGGTATAACCGTTCCAGGTGTAGCTTGAATAGGCGTTCACCGTGGTGGTCGAGGTTGTAGCACATAAACTGGAATTGTAAGTATCCTGGTTGAAGAGCGCCATCAACTGACCTCCCTCTACCGCTTGCCCGGCAATGGCATAATGTGCCTGGGTCGTGAAAAGGAATTTCCCTGCCCCGAGGATACTCTGTGCATCAATTACACCAGATGACTCTTCATCCTGGTTAAATGGAGCGGTTGGCGTTACACCAATATCACCGAACCTTGCCGGATCGTGTTTTGTAATTTGTTTCAGCGCATCGGTTGCGATGGTATATTGCCACATTTTTCCGTTGTGAATCGCGTTGCCAACATCTTCCTGAAGTATCAGGTGACCATAATTATCAATGGCCATGTTGTCAAGCATGTTGATGCCTTCGGTTCCGTCAAGAACGGCTTCTATGGTTCCGCCCAGTTCGGGATTCAGGATATCGGTAAAGTGCAAACGCCATACCCGGCTGCGTCCGATCTGTGTTCCTGTTCCGTCGGCAACCTGGTCAAGCTGGTCGGTGGTGTTGAAGTAGAAATCATTCGGGTTTGTAGGATCCCATGCACCGTCTTCAGGACGTGAGAATTTGGTGACCAGGTTCGTGTTGCTCAACGTATTGAACGCTGCTCCTGTGATGTTTTTCACATCTCCGAGGTCGACGAGTTCGAAAGCCGATCCGGGTGCCGGGGGTGTGTTGATGGTGGTTGTATTTACGCGTTCAACAGGAAATCCGGGTACTTTTACGCCCCAAGGATGTCCATTTGTTAAACCGGCTTTTTCAATTTCGGTTCCGGTGTTGGTTTTTGTTCCGATGTAGAAGTATACCTGGCCGTCTGTTCCGTCATTGGTTAAGGCGACCACTGTTTTATTTCCCGAGGCCGGACTTGCAACGGCATTTTCCCAGGCGGCTTTTCCACAAGCCGGGAGTTCCCAGGATGTACCGCCGTTCGGACCAGTTACGATATGGGCGAGGGCACGGCTTTCATCGTTGGTTTCTTCCCCGTTCATAAAGATACGCTGTTGCGTACCCAGGCCGGTACCACTGTTATAAAAAGCTGCCACCGGAGGCAGGTCAGCAGAGCAGAAACGACCAAAACGAGCGCTGGTGGATGGATTACCTGAATTGTAAGTGGTATAGGAGGATGTTCCAGTATTCCACAGGTTCACATTCTGCATCAGATCGCTCCCGCTCAGCACAGTCAAGGTGGATTTGTTGATGATCCATTTTGAAACGAACGATCCGATAGATCCATGGGCACGAACAACACCAAGGGTGTTTTGAATTTCATGATTCATCAGCAGGGTGAAGGTGCCGTCGTTGTTGTCAAAAGCGCCTAACCCGTCGGGGATGCCGCACATCGTCTAGCCCCCGATTGCTTCGGGAACGGTTAATACCGAGGTGGTGATTTCACCAGGAGTAACCGGAATAATATATGGGGTCGATGCCGTACTTGGCCCGGTGTATGATGCCAGAACAGTTACCTGATTCGAAACGGAATTGCTGCACCCGTTTTCATTGGTGTACGAATATGAGATGGTATAAGGACCACCGATCCCTGCTACGGAAGCAGTGAATGTATTGCCGGAAACTCCGGGACCACTGAATGTTCCTCCTGCAGGTGAGCCGGTTAAGGTAACGATGGCATCTGCATTAACAGTGGTAGCGAGGCTGAATGACACAGCCGGTAAAGGATTTATAATAATGTTGCTGCCATTGTCAGCGCTGATTACCGGGGTAACATCCATGCTTTTAATCCTGATTCTGTAGGTTCCTGCTGCCTGGTTTTGCGGGATGTTTGCAGTAATTGTGTTGGGTGTACCAGGTGTGATGGTTCCACCCAGGTTCAAGGTACCTGATGCAAAACCGCCACTTGCATCCGATAATTCAATATAGGGCAAAGTGACCGTACCAGTTGTGGTATATGTCAGAGAAACACTGTTTGAAGTTGAATTGCAGAATGGTCCAAAATTTTGGGTGGCCGGAGAGAGTGTAATACTATTTGAGACTGGGATTGTTGCATTAAACTGAATGTTATCAATGCGGTTGTTTCCACTACTGGCGGTGGCGCCGGTTAAAGTTAACCTCAGGTAGGCAGTTGATGCATTATTCAGGCCGGTTATTGTGCTTAGGGTTTGGACACCAAAGGAGGTGGGAAGCCCACTAAGTGTTTGTACACTGTTCCAATTTGTGCCATCCGTACTATAGTCCCATACCTGGGTGGTAAAGCCGGTGTTTGTTCTTTGGGTTGCATAAGAAACAACGAGATTCTGATACCCGGTCATGGAAAAAGAAAAGACAAGGCATTTCCCGTTTGCTGTGTAGAATCCACCGGTTAATGTTCCGCCAAGCAAGGCTATACATGCAGGGCTTGTGATTGTGGTTGAAAATCCTGTTCCTGAGGTGTTGAGATTTGATCCTCCAAAACTGGTAATTTCATTCCCGCTGGTTGCGGTAATCCATGAGCTTGAATTATTTGATCCGTTCAGATAGATTGTTCCCGATCCAACGTTTGCCAAAAATATGGTTGGAGAACTGGGGGCAACTGCCGCAGCCGTTCCCCCATTCGTCGTGGTTTGAAAGTCCCATCCGGCAATGAGGGTCTGAGCCCTGCCTGTTTCGATTCCCGCAATAAAAACCATGGCCCAAACCACTGCTGCAAACAGCGTGATCAGGATGAGTGGTCTTTTTACTCTATGGGGTGAAGGTAAATGTTTTTGATTCATTTTTCAAGTTTTAGGTTCATAATTCAGACTTTTACAAGGATGCGAAAATACCTCTCTCTATAAATTTACGCGTTAAGGAATTATTAATTGATTGTTACTTTAATGTTACAGAAGTGATAATCCTCAACCCAATCTTTTAAGACAATATTAAATAGGTGATAATTATTTAACAGTTTCTTAATATTAGATTCATGCATGCGGGAAAGGGAAACTTTAACTTTGCACGCCAGAATAAAAATGAATGGAGAACAATGAGATTACTATCCTGTTGGCTGATGATGAACCAGATATTCTTGAATTCCTGGGATATAATCTGGAAAAGGAGGGATACAGGGTTATCACCGCTAAAAACGGGCAGAAAGCATTGAAGCTGGCCAGGGAGCATAAACCCCAATTGGTGGTTCTCGATGTGATGATGCCTGTGATGGATGGTATGGAGGCCTGTGCCGAAATCAGGAAGATTCCGGAACTTTCAGAAACCATGATCACTTTTTTAACTGCCCGGGGGGAGGATTATTCCCAAATTGCCGGGTTTACTGCCGGCGCCGATGATTATATTACCAAACCCATCAAACCTAAATTATTTGTCAGCCGCATTCAGGCCTTGTTGAGACGCATCAAGGAGAAGCCTGACAATACCAGCATCATCGCACTCAAAGGGTTCACCATTGATAAAGACCGCTATGTTGTCGTAAAAGATGGTATGGAAATCACGCTGGCAAGAAAAGAGTTTGAACTCCTTCAATTTCTGGTTTCCCGCCAGGGCAATGTCGTAACCCGGGATGAAATTTTCATTGGGGTTTGGGGTGAAGATGTGGTTGTAGGCGATCGGACCATTGATGTTCATATCCGGAGGATCCGTGAAAAACTGGGTATCGAAAGTATCAGGACCATCAAAGGGGTTGGATATAAGTTCGAAGAGGAGTAAATTTTACATTATTTCTGTCAACTCTTTTTCTTCGCTTTTTTTTCTTTTTTTTCCTTCTTCACCGTTTTAATTTTCTTCCCGTCGTTTTTCTGCTTTTCTTTTTTTTCCTTTTTATCGATTACCGGCTTGTCCGGTTCTTGTGCTTCCGGCTTTGCCTCCATTACCGGCTCCGATTTTTTCTGGCTGGGGTAAAAAGAGAAATAGATGAGTTTATACTCCTTTTTCAATTGTTTGATGTCTTTCTCATGGATTGGTTGAAATTTCCCCTCAATTTCCAGATACAGCGAATTCTGCTCCCCGTCCAGAAAAACCACAATGGTTTTCTTTTTATTCAGGCCTGAAATCAGGGCTTTCACATCCTGTAAATCACCGAGAATATGAACTTCCGGGAGACTTTTTTTCTGTTTTTTAGTTGTTTTCATGTTCGATTTTTTTCAAAGGTAATTGATTTTGATATATTTGTGACATTTTTAAACTTATTCACACCTGTTTACTATTTTGAAAGGGATTTAATCGTTTCTGCGGGGATGTCGAGGAGATCGGTAATAATCAAAACATCCAGGCAGTTGTTGAAAAGCGGGTCGACATTAAATCCGATCACTTCAGAATTTATACTTAAATATTTTTTAATCAATACCGGCGTCCGGAAGGCCGGATCAAAAGCCTGAATGAAATTATCCAGGCTATCAAGGCTGTTTCCGGTTACTTTATAAAAGACTTTTCTCTTTATTACAGCAGGCAGTCTTGGAATAAATTTTTTTTCTGGGATGATAAATGCAGCAATTTCCTTGTTGAAGTAGTTCTTTTTTAAGAAGGCGACCGTGAGTGACTTTGCCAGATCACTGATCGTATTGCTTATGCTAACCGGACCAATCATATACCGTAACTCAGGATGTTTGCATAATAAAAGGAGAATCCCTTTCCACAACAGGAAGAGAGAGAGTGGTTTTTTTTGACATGATTTAATGATAAATGATCTTCCCAGCTCCATTGACTGTTCAAGGACTGGTTTAAGTCCATCTTTAAGGTGAAACAGCGTGTTGATATAAAACCCTTTCATTCCATATGTTTCAATAATCTTGTTCCCAAACCCCACCCGGTAACCTCCGATGATCTGCTTTTCACTGTCATCCCAGATAAAAAGCTGGTGGTAATACTTGTCGAAATTGTCAAGATCAAATGGTTTGTTGGTGCCTTCACCGACTTCCCGGTAGGTGATTTCTCTCAACCGGCCCAGTTCTTTCAATATTTCAGGGATTCGGGAAGGGGGTGAACAAAAAACATAATGATCATTAAGTGAAAACAATAAACTATCGGATTTCAATTTTTCAATTTCCTCAATTATTAAACCGGGCAGAACCGGATGCATCACATCGGGTGGATTTTCGGAAGGGAATAGCCAGCTTCTTTTGTTTTTTTCGGGATGGATCCCTAACGCAAATGTCCGCATCCTTAAATACCGTCCAAATTCATGGATGTCTCCAAGTTTATCCTGATCCCTGACAGAAATCGGACGCCCGATGCGGACCCGAATTGTTTTTCCCGATTTATTAAACATTTCGGACGGCAGACATGCAGTTCGAAGTGTTGGATGGATCATTCCAAGAAGCTGGAACATCATACTGTTTTGGCCGTCAAAAAATACCGGAATGACCGGAACACGTGATTTCCGGATTAGTTTTAAAATGGAATGTGGCCATTTTTTGTCGGTGACCTTCCAGGTGTTGAAATGGAATGAAGCGACCTCCCCTGCCGGAAATATCCCAACCGGATGACCATCCTTCAAATAAGCGAGGGTCTCTTTTAACCCACTATAACTGGACTGAACATGAGGAATGGTTTCAAAAGGATTGACCTTTATTCCAAATTCTTCAATCGGTTTGATCTTTGTCAATAAAAAGTTCAAAAGGATTTTGAAGTCGGGACGAATGGACGGGAGTATTTTAAGGAGGATGATGCCATCAATTCCGCCATAGGCGTGGTTTGAAATAGTAATAAATGGTCCGTTGACCGGTATGTTCAGATATTCATCAGCGGCTATTTTAAAATGAAATCCCAGGGTACTGATCGCAGAATCAAGAAATTCAGCAGCAGACAAATCATGTTTATGGTCATAGAACCTGTTGATTTTATCCAGTTTCATCAGTCTGAAAATCATTGAAGCAAGAAACTCCCCTCCGGGATAATTCAGAAACGGCGCTGCCTTCATGATATCTTTGGGGGTTACAAGTTCCATGTTCAACGGGAGCTAGGTTGGTTGATTTAAATGAAATGCTGGCAAATAAAATGTAAAATTCCAAAGAATCAAGTTATTGTAGACCTATAAGAGAGAGATTTAACTATTTGTTAATTTAACGGGTAATGGATTTTCTAAAATTGTCTTCCTATCTCCCTGACGAAAACAGGAAACTATTTATAACGTTTCCAGATAAATCACCATATTCTCATATATTAAACCAATATTAAATAATCAGCCCTTTGAGGGGATGAAACGTCATGCTTCCCTACGTAATCAATACATACAGGTATCCAAGGCCGAAATTCCTGTATGTAAAATTTGATAATTTGTTAACGATGAGTTAATTTTCCCTTAACATCCCCCCGGGTGGTGCTTGCTACTTTTGCAGCAAACAATTCCAATGAAGCATACCAGAACTCTTTTATATATTTTACTCATTGAAATTCTGTCGTTTACTGCATTTGGCCAGGGTTCCATCCAGGGCAAGATCACCGATGCTAAAACGAAAGAAAGCATTGTCGGCGCCAGTGTTTATGTTCAGGGAACCACCATCGGGGCTTCCACCGACATTGAGGGAAATTACCTGATTAAAAATGTAAAGCCAGGCACCTATAATATAGTGGTGTCATTTATTTCCTACAGGGTAGATACCATCCCCAAAATCAAAGTTTACAAAGACAAGGTTACCAGCCTCGACCATGAGATCACAGAAACAACGACCCAATTGAAGGAGGTTTCGGTAACGGCAAGGAAAAAGACCGATACGGAAATATCGGTGATCAACTCCAGCAAACAAAGCAACCTGATCATCGTGGGTGTTTCTTCGCAACAAATCTCAAAATCACAGGATAAGGATGCTTCGGAGGTGATCAGAAGACTACCGGGGGTGACCATCATGGGTGGCCGGTTTGTCGTTGTTCGGGGACTGATAGAGCGGTATAACACGGTTTGGCTCAACAACGCTTCAACCCCAAGCAGCGAAACAGATCAGCGTGCATTTTCATTCGACGTACTTCCAAGCAACATGATCAACAACATGGTGATCTATAAAACTCCGGCTCCTGAAATTCCGGCTGATTTTGCCGG
>JBAXFM010000166.1:0-11075 GCA_037139855.1 Bacteroidota bacterium | reverse complement strand
GTCAAAATCCGGTTGCAATTTGACATTTGACATTTGACTTTTGCATTTTGACTTTTGCATTTTATATCTTTGTACCATGCAAGAAACCATTTTAATTCTGGATTTCGGTTCCCAATATACCCAACTCATTGCAAGGAGGGTACGCGAGCTGAATGTATATTGTGAAATTCACCCGTATAATAAAATTCCGGATCCTGATTCCATGATCAAAGGGGTGATCCTTTCGGGTAGTCCGTTTTCTGTAAGGGATGAAAATGCCCCTTTTCCTGATCTCACTGGTATCAGGCGTAAAATGCCACTTCTGGGTGTATGCTATGGCGCTCAATACCTTGCCCAATCCTCTGGAGGTATGGTTGCTCCTTCGAAGATCCGCGAATATGGCAGGGCCAACCTTTCATCCATGGACGAAACCAACGAACTAATGCAGGGACTGAGTTCGGGTACCCAGGTGTGGATGTCACATGCCGACACCATCCTGAGCGCACCTGACGACTTCAAGGTAATTGCCAGTACTTCGGATGTAGATTATGCAGGCTATCAGGTGGCAGGAGAAGCTACATATGGTATCCAGTTTCACCCGGAGGTGTATCATACCACGGAAGGATTGACTTTGCTGAAGAATTTTGTGGTCGGTATCTGCGGATGTCACCAGTCATGGACGCCGGAGTCGTTCGTAGAAACTACGGTTGCCGATTTGAAACAAAAGCTTGGCAATGACAAGGTGGTGCTTGGTCTTTCGGGAGGAGTTGACTCATCCGTCACAGCCATGTTGCTGAACAAAGCCATTGGGAAAAATCTCTATTGCATTTTTGTGGATAATGGTCTGTTGCGTAAAAATGAATTCACCAAGGTGCTTGAACGTTATAAAACCCTGGATTTAAATGTAGTAGGAGTTGACGCACGGGATTTGTTCATCGATGCCCTGAAAGGCGTGGTTGATCCGGAGAAAAAACGAAAGATCATCGGAAAGGCTTTTATTGAGGTTTTCGATGCCGAAGCGCATAAAATTCAGGATATCAAATGGCTGGCACAAGGAACAATTTATCCAGATGTTATTGAATCACATTCGGTAAAGGGGCCTTCGGCTACCATCAAATCGCATCACAATGTGGGTGGGTTGCCTGATTACATGAAACTGAAAATCGTTGAACCGCTGAACAGCCTGTTTAAGGATGAAGTGCGCAAAGTTGGCCGCACCGTTGGACTTGATGCCGAATTTCTTGATCGTCATCCTTTCCCCGGGCCCGGACTGGCTGTGCGCATCCTGAGCGACATCGACCGTGAAAAGGTAACCCTGCTGCAGGAGGTTGATGATGTTTTTATCTCCGGATTGCGTACATTTGATCTGTATCATACCGTATGGCAAGCTTTTGCTGTTTTGCTTCCGGTACAATCGGTAGGGGTGATGGGGGATGAGCGTACCTATGAAAATGTGGTGGCATTGCGTGCAGTAACCTCAACCGATGGCATGACGGCCGATTGGGCGCACCTGCCTTACGAATTTCTGGCTAAGGTGAGCAATGATATCATCAACAAGGTGAAAGGGGTGAATAGGGTGGTTTATGACATCAGTTCAAAACCACCGGCTACTATTGAGTGGGAATAGCGAAATGGTGAAATTATGAGATATTTTCCGGTTTTTATTTTGTTTTTATTTCTTGGCTCATTATCTCAAAATGAGCTCGCCGCCCAATCGACGCAGGAGCAGTTAAAACAGATGCGGTCAACGGTGATCGAGAAAATTGATGGCAGGGATTTTTACATTCATACCATCAGGCGGGGGCAAACGCTGTACATGATCTCCAAGGCCTATGGCGTGGAGGTAAATGACCTGATCCGCGAAAACCCCGGTGTCAAAGAGGGTATCAAAGCCGATCAGAAACTGAGGGTTCCTTTTCCCGGACAAAAACCTGTTGTGACGCCAAAAGCCACCACCGGAAAAGAGAAGGTGACTGATGAGAAGGAAAAGGCAGCAGGTTCCAAAGAAATTATTGTAAAAGCAGATACCGTAATCGTTCCCGAATTACCATGCGGCCAGGATACGACCACGAAAAAACCGGTTTATAAAATTGCTTTAATGTTGCCACTATACCTGGCCGGTGTTGATCAGATCGATGCCTCGAATCCTGATCCGAAAATATTTGAAACCTCAAAGTCTTTCCAGTTTTTACCTTTTTACGAAGGCTTCCGCATAGCCCTTGACTCGCTTGAAAAACTTGGCGTGAAAGTGAAATTGTACGTGTATGATGTGGATAAGGATACAATAAAAACAAGGCAGTTGCTCAAAAAACCGGAGATGAAATCGATGGACCTGATTTTTGGTTTATTATACCAGTCAAATTTTCAGATTGTTGCCGCATTCGCCAAAAAGAATAAAATTAACCTTGTCAATCCGATTTCGGAACGCAGCGAGCTGATTGCCGGAAACCCTTTCGTGTTTAAAGCTCAGCCGCCGAAAAAGGAACAGATTGAACAACTGGCAGCATACATGGCAGCCAATTTCAATGACGGACTGGTTTTAATTCTCAGGAATGGACAATACAGTGACCATGATGCCCCCGACCGTCTTAAAAAAGCTTGCCAGGATCGAAATATGAAGGTTCAGATTGTTGAAGGCCAGGAAGCAGCCATAGGCCGGTATTCGAAAGATAAGCCAAACTATCTGGTTGTGTTTTCAGATAATCAGGAATACACCCTTGATTTGCTGAGAAGTGTTTACAAGTTGCGCAATGAATATAACCTCACCATCATCGGGCTGCCAAACTGGCCTGACATGGATGGACTGGAAAACGAATACCTTGTAGCCCTGAAAGTACACATGATGGCCCGGTCATTTATTGATTACGATAATCCTGCTGTGAAAAAGTTTGTAAGAGAATACCAGGAAAAATATAAAACAGATCCGGAACTGCTTGCCTTCCAGGGATTTGATCAGGCATTCTGTTTTATTTCTGCGATCAATACTTTTGGAACCAATATCGGTCGCTGCATCGGGGAGCTAAAAATAAATTCATTGGTTACCCGGTTTGAATTCATTCATACCAAGGATAATGGGTTTGAAAACCGGCATTGGATGATGTATAAATATGAGAATTATAAAATGGTGACCATCAACTGATGGTTAGGAGGAGGCAGGTACGGAAAGCAATGGAATATTGGTTGCAAAAAGGTTCTTCTTGGTAATATTTTTTGTGAAGAACATGTAGAGTAAATTGTGCTTATGCGGCTGAAATGCAATCATCTCTATTTTTTTAGCAGCCACAAACTGATCAACTGCTGCCTGGTTATCTTCACCAACTTCAATCACTTCAAAACTTACCTGGCTGGTCTTTTCCTCTTTGCCAAATTTCATTTGCAACCCTTTCATCCGAACATAGGCATCGTGAGGCTTGGCTTTGGTAATGAAGTGTACCACGTGGATCCTGGCTGAAAATACCGAGAATAATTCAATTAATCCTGTTATGGTTGCAGCATTACCTTCCGAAAGGTCTGCGGCAAACATGATACTTCCAAATCCATGGAAACTTTTGATTTCGGGGACTGTAATAACAGGCACTTTGGCGTGATCAATAATAAAAGTGGAAACCTTTCCCCAAATATTGATGTTGTTGCCTTTTCCGGTGGTACCCATTACCACCAGGTCGGGGTGAAATTCAGCGCAAATCCCTTTCAGTTCGTATTCGAGTTCACCGCCGGTCACTGTTGATGTAATCGTAACATTCGTAAGATTTTCTTTTTTGACCAGGTTGTTCACCTTTTCTTCCAACTCTTCCATGTTGTGTTCTGCCTGCCTGAAAATTTCTTTCATCAGTTCCTCATTGTAAATGGTACTCATGTCGAGCGTATCCGGGAAACTGGTATCGGCAATGATAATCTGGTCAAAGTAGGTGTGAAAAAGTTTGATCTCCCCACCAAACACCTTGACGAATTCTATGGCATAGCGGCACGTAATGTCTGTGTGACCTGAAAAATCGACGGGTACGAGAATTTTTTTCATAAGGGTTGGTTTAGAACCAATAAAGGTATGTAAAATATCAACGCAAAATTAATATGTCTGTCAGCAATTTGCAATTATTTTGATTGGAATAGGATTGCTGAAGGATGGATTCCCTGTTAGTGATTTGGCTTAGAGTGAATTCCATGGAGAAAAGGCGTTGAACCTCTTTTTTGAATTCCTCCGGACCGGATGCCATGTTACAAAGCTCTTGCAGGGATGTTCCGGCGACCATATCGGGGTTTACCAGGCAAAACCGTCCGTTGAACAAGGCATTGAGAAGTTTGAGTTTGAGTCCGGTAGGTTGAAAAGTCACCATCACGTTCACTTGTGCATGATGGATCAGGGCAAACATTTCGTCATCAGAAGGATTTTCTATGATCCTGACGTTGGTATGGCGTGAAGCAAGCTGTTTCAGCCATTCGGGAGGGTTGAGACCTGCAATCAGCAACTCAGGAAAAGAATTCTCCCACACTTTAGTGATCAGATATTCAGCGGCAATACTGTTTTCAGGAACGGAAAGTTTCCCCTGATATAAGGCATAGGATCCTTTCCCCGGAATAATGTTCACCTGGTCATCCCTGTGAAAACTTGGCAGGTAAACCACTTTTTTTTCAGGAAATGCCATCGAAAGGTATCGGGCATCATCTTGGGAAACCGCCAGCATCACCGAAGCATGATGCAGGATTTTTTGAAAAAGCTTAAGTCGCAGACTTTCAGCCAGGAAATACAATCTCTTCCCCGGATTTTTCTCCGCTTTGAAAAGGTGATAATAGTAATGATGTTCGATATTACTTTCCCGATAGATCATGAACCGGTTTTTCAATCGTGCATCATCCATAATACCGCAGGTATGAAGCCCTTCGAAAAGGATCGGATGGTCATCATTTAACAGGTTTTCAACCAGAGCATCCGAAATTCTGCTGGCAACGATGTAAGGTCTTAACCCAAGGTTGGCTTTTAGCCCGGTTTTCCGGGGATAATAATTAACGGTGGCGCAATACTGGTCAAGTTCGATGGCAGGCTCACGCTTGTATTCAAAACAATGTAGATGGATTCTTACCCCGGCATGAAACAAAGCCATTATCTTATAAAAAACATCGATCACCCCACCATAATTGGCTGGAAAAGGGATGTCAAACGAAATTATATGTAGCGTGTCACTCGTCATTTGTCACTCGTCATTCCTTAAGATTTTCATCAATCCGTCTTCCTCCTTTTCCCAGCAAAGCTCCTCTGCAGCCTTAACCAGATTTTGTTTATACAGCGCTGTATTTTCCTGGTTGTTCAGTATCGAATCCATCTGTTTTGCCAGTTTTTCCGGGTCATGACTTTCAATGAATTCACCAATATAGTATTGATCAACGATGGCTTTCATCTCCGGGAATGGTGATACCAAAACCGGTATATTGGCCTGGATGTAGTCGAGGAATTTATTGGGTAAACAATAATGGTAGTTGATACTCACATCTTTCTCAATCGAAAGCCCGAGATCGGCCATCAGCGTGATGTTATGCAAATCCTGGAACGGTACCTGACCAAGGAATATTGCCTTTTCGGCAAGTCCTTGTTCCATCGTGCTTTTTCTCAGGGTTTCATACACATCGCCGGTCCCTGCAATGACCAGGATGGCGTTGGTTTTCAGAAATTTCATGGCCTGAATGGCCTCTTCGAGGCCGCGGTCAACATTCACCGCTCCCTGGTAAAGGATGATTTTACAATTCTCCGGGATTAGCAGGGATGCTTTGTCGCTGGCGCCGCTCAGTGGTTTTCTGTAGGGCACATTGCGGATGACTACAATCTTGTTCCCATACTCGCGGGCATACAAATCTGCAATCGATTGATTTACGGCAATCACATGTTGCAGTTTTGGGAAGATTCGGTCCTCCAGCCATTTCCAAACCCTTGATACCATTTTTCTGCCGGTAAGTTCAGGAACCCCGCGAAAATACTCGTGACAGTCGTGGAGGTGGTTGATTTCGGATTTCGGATTTCGGATTTCGGATTTGAGATTTCGGATTTCGAATTTCGGATTTGGGGAGAATGGATGTTTTATGAGGTTTGCAAGGTAATTTGCTGGCAGCGTATCCAGGTCGTTTGACACAATCAGATCGTAACGGTGAAGGAGCAGGAAGAAAAACAGCCTCATATTGTACTCGGCATAAAACAGAGGTCCATTGTCAAAAAGAAGTCTCATGCGATGCATCCGGTAGGAACGGGGCGCCAGTGTTTTGCTATCCCTGAGCCTGCGTCCAATCAGTAAAACGTCGTAACCCGATTTGACCAATGCCTTGCACGTCCGGTCCACCCGTTGATCGGTGGTAAGGTCGTTGGTGACGGAGAGGATGGCAGAGGGCATAGGGATTAAATGACGAATGACGAATGACGAATGACGATTTACGATTTACGATTTACGATTTACGATTTCGGGTTAACAAAAGTAAGTTTTTCTGCTGAATCTTCGGGTAATTCGTTTAATTTTGGGCTTTCATCACGCCATGCATTTAGACCAGAAAGTTTCGATCAAAGCCCTGCATACCTTTGGAATGGAGGTAGAGGCCCGCTATTTTGTTGAAGCGAAAACCCATTCGGAGGTATTAACCCTTCTCAACTATCGCCACATGATCCACATGCCGATCCTTTTTCTGGGCGGTGGCAGCAATGTGCTTTTTACCCGTGATTTTAGCGGCATTGTGATCAGGATTGCTTCAAAAGGGATGGTAACCAGGGAGGATGATGCAAACCACGTGCTGGTCACTGTAGAAGCGGGTGAAAACTGGGATGAATTTGTACAGCATTGTGTTGACAACCATTGGGCAGGGATCGAAAACCTCTCCCTCATCCCCGGAACGGTGGGCGCAGCGCCTATCCAGAATATCGGCGCCTATGGCGTGGAGGTGAAAGATGTGATTGAATCAGTTCAGGTAGTAGAAATCAATTCAGGAAAACAAAAGCGGTACACCAATGCCGACTGTCAGTTTGGCTACCGCGACAGTATCTTTAAAAGAGCACTCCATGGAAAGGTCATTATCCTGAATGTAACCTTTAAGCTTTTTAAAAACAGTCCCCTTGCCCCCCAGTCCCCTTGCCCACCACTCAAGCTCGACTATGGCGACATCCGGCCAGAACTCGATCGACTGGGGGTCACTGATCCGACAATCCGCGATGTGCGCCTGGCCGTATGCAACATCCGTCGCCGTAAACTTCCTGATCCGGCTGAGATCGGCAATGCCGGCAGTTTCTTTAAAAATCCAGTGATCAGCCAGGAACTCCTGGTTGCATTGCAGACCGGTTTTCCGGAAATACCGTTTTACCTTCAAGCTTCTTCCGAACAGGTCAAGATTCCCGCCGCCTGGCTTATCGAGCAATGCGGATGGAAAGGCTACCGCAGCGGTGATGCCGGGGTGCATCCCGATCAACCACTGGTTTTAGTGAATTATGGCTCCGCAACCGGCACACAAATTCTTGAACTGGCCGGTCAGATCATGGACTCTGTGCGTCAAAGGTTTGGTATTCAACTGGAAATGGAAGTAAATGTGATCAACTGATTCGCATGAATAATGATTAACATGTAATTTCATGTCACATGAAAAAGTACTTTACCTATGTCATGTTACTTTTCATTCCAATGATTTCCTCCGGACAAATACAGGTTGGCATAAAAGGAGGGTACGATTATTTCAGGTTTACCCATACTGATGAAAGCCCATATCCTGTTATTTACAGTTATCCCGATAATTCCTTTCTTTTTGCAATATCTGTAAGGCAACGATCAGCGCACGTATTCAACCTGGGACTTGAACTTCAATATGTAAACCGTTCATTTGAGGTTCAGTCCAGTTGGGGTGGTCATGGTGGTGGCACCGATGTTGTTTTCAATTATCAACTTGGAAACCTCTTGTTGCAAATACAACCACAATTTGTATTGGGTTCAAAATTCAAATTTTTCATCTATCCCGGGATTTATTTTGGAACGTTGCTCCATTCATCTTTAAGTGGTACAACCCATTCGTGGCAAATAGGGTATCCACCGATTTCCAAAACAGACAGCTTAAACGGTAGTGCAAAAAACTATTATCCCACCCTGGAATTTGGCATATCACCTGGTATAGGCCTTGAATTTCCTGTGTATAAAAATCTTAATTTTGTGTTTGAATATAATTTCAACATGAACCTGACCGCTATTGGACGTGCATGGGGAGCAGACAATGCTAAAATGCTGAACATGGGTTTTGAGGTTGGATTGGCATATACATTTATTAACTGATTCAATTAATGTCTACTAATACGATTCCACCAATCAAAATATTTTAAAACTAATATAACAGATATCAGAATGAAACGATTTTTTTACCTCTTAATTCTTGTCCTGGCTTGTGGCTGTGCCCTGCAGAAAACTCAGGCACAGTTTTCCCTGGGTTTTTCAGTGGGTCCGCAATATGCGGTTCCATATATCACGCATACGGAGGGAAAAAGCGATGTAAAATCCGGATGGGGGTTTAATGCAGGCCTGGTGGCATGTTCCGGCGATGACCGCCTGGTATCATTCCGCGGGCTGCTCAATTATTCCCTTCAAAACGACACCATTGAATTGAAATACCTTGGTGGCAGTTCATACGGCGGGAACCTGAAGGGATCATACTGGATGTCGAATATTCTTTTCTCTCCGCAGCTGAGTTTCAATTTGTTGAAAAACAAAAATATGTTTATTGCCATCGGGCCATTTATGCAGTATATGGTTTATGCTTCCGGTAAAGGGACCTACAGCGACGGATATTGGGGCGGTACGCCTTTCTCCGGGAAGTCATCCGATATTTTCAACAAATTCAACTGGGGTGGCGGATTATCCTTCGGCTGCCAGAAGATTAAAGTCGGCAAGGTAAACCTGAGCATGGAACTCAGGGAATTGATGACGGTTCAGAGCCTGCTGAAAGAAGACCTTACCAATGCTGAATGGCTGACTGCCACGACTTCGCTAACAGTTGGAATTGAATTTTACAGGGGTAAGTAGAACGATATCCATAAACGTTTCTGAAAATATTGTTGTATCTTTACATTGTTGGTTTGCTTTTCAACCTTGGGTTTGGATTGATCTATAACGTGGATTTCTGATAAACAGGATATGCAATCACACTTTCTCACCAGATTTATTCTCTTCCTGGTGCTTTTTTATTGCATTCTGTGGACACCTTCAGCAGTTGCTCAAAAAATATCCATCAACGGAATTGTTAAGGATGAAATCTCGCAAACAGCCATCCGGGATGTTAATATCAAGGTAAATGGTACCAGGGAAGGAGCTTTCACCGGCCAGGATGGAAGGTTTACCCTGAGCCTGAAAAAAACACCTGCCTCCATTACCCTCTCCTGCATTGGTTATGAGACAGTCTATTATGACATAGACAAGGTCCCTTCAAAACCACTGATGCTGATTTTGCGAAAAACTGCCTATATGCTTCAGGAGGTTGATATAGCTGCCAAAAAGTATAGTTACATTTTCAGGGATTTGAATTATTCTGTTCTGGATTATGAGTTAACAGACGATAATATTCTGTTACTCATTTTTCGTTACCAGCTTAAGCGGGCCGAACTAATTCTTCTCTCCCTTACAGGGGATACAATAGCCATTGTCCCTGTGCCTGAGCAGAAACCCAAACAGCTTTTTAAAGATTTCCTTGGAAATGTTCACTACATTTCAACCAAACTGAATGCTTTTCAGTTTTACTATAACGATACGGTGAACCAATCCGGATTCATTTACAAAACCACCTTTGATTCATTGTACAGGATGGTAAAGCCATTTCTGTTTTCAATTGGCGACCACGCCTATTTTCAGGAATTCACCCCCGACGGTTTTGGCACCAGCATCGGGTATTATGATAACGACCATCGTAAAAAGTATATCAGGTATGTTTCGGGTGAGAGCATCCGCAAAAATTATTACAACGATCTGAATTTTTATAACCAATGGAACAGTCATCTGCAAGGCGCCAATTTGCTTTTGCAGGCAAGTGCGTTTGAGCCACATGGGAACAGTATGAAAATGATTGAACATACGGAGAGCAGGAATCCGGCGCTGGTTGATGAATATGACCTCAGGGCGCATAAACAATTCAGTTACATGAGGACCAATGCTCCGCTGGTGAAGATGGGCGAAAACAGCATGGCGGTTTTTAATTTTCCGGAAGATGCGATTGAAATCATGAATTATGAGGGAAAAGTGTATAAAAAAATTCCGATTACTTTTCATAAGGAAAATGAAGACAACCTGATCGCATCCCTCCTCTCTGCAATTGTTCCGGTTTCCGATTGGAAATGGCGGGGGAAAATACTGGTGGACGAATATTACCGGGCCGCTTACACCACATTCTGGAAAAACGGGATAGTTAAAATTCGTAAAATCAACCTGGAAACCGGACAACTGACCTCAAGTTTTGACCTGCCTTTCCCATTCCCTGAAAAAATTCAGATTTACAAAGGAGACGCCTATTTTCTGATCAGGAATGATGATGTATCCGACAAATGGAAACTTGTCAGATATAAACTATAATCAACCCCTTGGATAGATGACAGCCCTGAAAGGGCGGAATCAATTTCGCCCTTTCAGGGCTACAGACAGGGAGGTTTCGGGACGATTTCTGGACGATTTCGGGAGAATGCTGAATCCTAAGTGAATGCTAAGAGAATGCTAAATGAATCCTAAAAGGGAGAACGCAGGGAGAATTTCGGGAGAAAGCAGGGAAAAGCAGGGAGAAATCTGGGTGAAGTGTCGTTCGGGATTTCAATAAAAAACACTTTAAAGGGTAGGTTCTCCCTAAAAACAACTTATATTTGCTCTGAATTACTTCCTCAGAATACATTGATTTCAACAGGCAATTGTATTCTTCCGGAGTTTATTCAGGTTAAAAACCGTGTGAATATTTTTGAAGAAGTAAGTTTATTCCATGAAAGAAAACATTTCATAATATTTGACCAAAATGAACCAAAACAGATTTATCATATTGGAATACAGTAATTTGCAACAGGTAAATGCACTATGGATAAGGTGGAAATATATGGACTCCTGTGGATAGCGAATTGTTAG
>JBAXFM010000165.1:0-11105 GCA_037139855.1 Bacteroidota bacterium | reverse complement strand
GGATCAGCATTGGAATCGACATGGATTTTTCCTTTGTGCATTTTCACAATCCCATAAATGAGTGCAAGTCCCAGTCCGGTGCCTTTGCCCATTTCTTTGGTTGTGAAAAAAGGGGTAAAAAGTTTATCCATATTTTCTTTTTCAATGCCACTGCCTGTATCGGCAACAATAAAGGTCACCTCCTCGGAATCGCCTTCTACTCCAACCCGAAGATTGCCGCCGGCAGGCATTGCTTCAATCGCATTCTTTTCCAGGTTGGTAAGCACCTGCATCATTTGGTCGATATCCAGTTTGGCAATCGAATCAGCAATGGTTGATTCAAATGAACAGGTAATATTCTCCGGTTTTATAATTGAATTCAGGCTGTGTTCCATGAACTTTACCACGTCAGTTTCAGATAAGTTAACCTGGTTTTTTCGGGCGAAATTAAGCAAGCCGCTCACAATTTTTTTACACCGCTCAGCTTGTTCAACAATCAGTTTCAGGTCATCACGCACGCCAGCGCCTTCGGGTGCCTCATCCATGAGGATGTTGCTGTACATCGTGATTACACCCAATGGATTATTTAATTCATGGGCAATTCCGGCAGACAGCTGCCCCATGTGCGCAAGCTTTTCCGATTGTTTAAGGGCGGCCTTTGCCCGGGCCAGCTTCTCGTTAGAGACATTGAGGTTGCTGATGGAATCATGCAGCTTTTCAATGGCATAGGGCAGGCACATTTCTGTCTCAGCCAACCCGTTTACGATGGCGCTTGCGTGATCAACGCAGGTGTCGTAACCACAAGCGCCGCAATTCAGATGATCTTTTGGTGAAAATTTGCCCATCGACTGTAGTGCATTCAGCACCTCCTCATTACCTGGAGGAGCCAGTCTACGGTCCTCAGGAGTAAAACTTTGCGATAAGTCAATTTTACTGTATTCTGCTATGTTCTGATCCCAAACTTCCCTGTCAATATTCTGTAGTTTCCGGGTTACATAGACACCAACGGCATTGCTCCTGGCAAATCTTTTTCCTCCCGGCGAGGTGCCGGGCCCCATAATGCATCCTTCGCAACAAAGCAACATCAGATGTTTTTTACGGATGTATCCTTCTTCAAATTCTTTGATGGCCTCTTTATAATTCGCTTGTCCTTCAGCAATGATCACCCGTTCTTCCGGGATGGCTTCCTGGTTGTTTGCCGTGTAGTACAGGCCGCGGCTGATGGGGAAAATTGCGCCTTTGCCGCTATGGGGCGAATCAAAATCGGATGGTTCTGTGTTTTCCGGGCGAATGTTCAAACTGTCAAACATCTCACGCAACTCTCTAAATGTCAGTACTTCCTCCACTTCAGTGGTTTCTGCTTTCTTTGCAAAGCAGGGTCCGATAAACACGACCTTCAGGTTTTCCCCATGTTTTTTTTTCATCACCCGTGCCATGGCAACCATTGGAGAGGCAATGGGAGCAAGGTAGGGTACCATATCCGGGTGATAATGGCGAATGAAATAGACAATTGCCGGGCAATCGGATGAGATATCGCCTTCATAATCGTCGCGTTTCATCATTTTTTCATATTCGCCGGCTACGATATCGGCGCCGAAGGAAACCTCGGTGACAAAATCGAATCCGAGTTTCCTGATCATACCAACCAGCGCCCTGTGATCCTGTATTTCTTCAAATTCTGCCGGAAAACTTGGTGCAATGCAGGCAGCGATCTTGCTTTTTGATGCCAGTAACTCATTCACTGAATCCACTGACCGTAACGGGATTTTTGCCCCCTGACTGCAAACCCGCACACAATTGCCGCACCCGATGCACCTGTCGTTGATAACCTCGGCCTGACCGTTAATTATTTTAATGGCTTTTACAGGGCATTCCCGCACACAGGTAAAGCAAACCCTGCATCTGTCCTTGATGGTGAAAACAAGCTGACGATGAAACGAATGACTCATAATTCCTCCTTGGTAATTCGTGAAACGTGAAGCAATTCCTTGTTCCTTTCGCTACCGGGTTTGGCCAGGAAACGTTCATACAAATCAATGATGATCGGGCTCTTATGCGCAACCTTGATCATTTCTTCATCATCTACATCATATAGTGCTTTCATACGCGACTTCAAATTCTTTTCATCCGAATTCAACTTTTGACCGCCGCCGTTGATGCACCCATTCGGGCAAGCCATCACTTCGATGATGCTGAAATCTTCCCGGCCTGCCTCAATGTCATCCACCAATGTCTTTACGTTGGCTAAACCACTCACGGCTGCAACATTAAAAATTACCTTGCCAATTTTTATCTTGGCTTCCTTTTTGCCTTTTAACCCGCGGAGTTCATTAATCTTCAGGGCGCTCATTTCGAAACCGGTCATCATTTGGTGAATCGTCCGGAGCAACCCTTCCAGATGTCCGCCAGAGATACCAAAGAGGTTACCCGACGAACTTCTCAGGCTGTAATGCGTGTCACTTGGTTCTGGTTCCAGGCTGTTGAAATCAATTCCCAGCAACCTGATCATCGAAACAAGTTCCCTGGTCGTAATCACCGCATCCACATTTCGTGAAACTCCATCTTTCATGCGGTCCTTGTCTGCCTCATATTTCATGGCGGTGCAGGGCATCACTGAAACAACATACACACTCTCGGCTTTTTGTCCGGCAGAACTGGCGATATAATTTTTTATCAGCCGTCCCATCAACTGTTGCGGAGAGGCGGTTGTTGATAATTTGGATATCAATTGGGGTTTTACTTCCTCAATATACCTGACCCACGAAGGGCAGCATGAGGTAAGCATCGGGAGTCTTTCATGTTTGTTGAGCCTTTCAATAAAATCTGCTGCTTCCTCCATGATCGTAAGATCAGCAGCCATGGAAGAATCAAACACCTGGCGGAAACCTATTTTTTTAAGCGCGGCACGTAAAAGATTTAACAGATCTTTACTGGCCTTGATGTTAAAATCCTCACCAATGGAAGCTGGAACAGTAGGGGAGAACTCAATTACCGGAAAAAGGTCCGGATTATTTAATGCATTAATGACTTGCTGAATGTTTGATTTTTCTGCCAGAGCGCCAGTCGGACAAACCATGATGCATTGGCCGCATTTAACGCAGGTATGTGTATTTAAACCCTTGTTATACCCGGTGCCGATCCTGCTGTCGCTGCCGCGTCCAACAACATCTATGGCAGATACACCAATCACTTCATCACAGATTCGGATGCACCTGCCACACAGAACGCATTTTGACGGGTCGCGCACAATTGACTGGCAGGCTTTATCAATCTGGATATTCTGTCGTTTCCCATGGTATTTCCGCTCACGTACATTCATCTCGGCGGCCAGGTTCTGCAGACCGCAATTTCCGCTTCGGTCGCAATAAAGGCAATCATCCGGGTGGCTGGCAAGCAAAAGCTCTACCAGTACCTTCCTGGCCTTCAGAACTCTTGGAGAATGCGTTCTGATTTTCATCCATTCAGTTACCGGATGGGAGCAGGATGGTACGAGTTCAGAAATTCCATCCACTTCTACCACGCACATCCTGCATCCGCCGGTAGGGGTGAATCCATTCAGGTAACATAACGTTGGGACATGGATTCCGATCCGGTCAAGCACATTCTTGATTGTTTCCCCCCGTTTGGCCAAAACCGGCTGGCTATTTATTTCAATATCGAATTGCATCTTGCTGTTTATTTGTAGTATATCGCATTGAATTTGCAACTGTCAAAACAAATACCGCATCCTGTACACTTCGACTCAATGATAAAGTGCGGTGATTTAACTGACCCGATGATGGCATTTTCGGGACATTTTTTCTGACAAATGTTGCATCCATTGCAAACGTCGGCAATAATGACAAAAGTCCTCAGGTCATGGCAAACGCCTGCCTGGCATTTGCGGTCAAAAATATGTTCTTCAAACTCATCTCTGAACCACTTCAGTGATGAAAGTATCGGATTTGGCGCATTCTGCCCCAATCCGCACAGAGAAGTATCACGGATGACCTCTGCAAGGCTTTCCAGTTCAACGACCCCTTTGAACCTTTCGAGCGTTTCGTGGGTGCTCTCTTCCCTTGGGCGTCGGGTAACCTCGTCAAGGATCTGGAGCATACGCCGGGTTCCTTCACGGCATGGAATGCATTTGCCACAACTCTCGTTTTGCAGGAATTCCATGAAATATTTAGCCATGTTCACCATGCATGTGTCTTCATCAAGAATAATCAACCCTCCCAGCCCGATGGAAGATTCAATTTCCTGTAGTGTTTCGTATCCGATAGCCGTTTCAAGGTTCTGAGGAGGTATGCAAACGCCTGAAGGCCCTCCAAGTTGAACTGCTTTGAGCTTTTTACCATTTTTCACTCCACCGGCAATGGAATTAACAATCTCCAGAATGGAGATACCCATTGGTATTTCGATAAACCCGGTGTGGAGGGATTTACCTGCAATGCTGAACAGTTTTGTTCCCCTGCTTTCTTTGGTGCCGACAGATTTAAACCAGGAAGGGCCGTTTTCCAGGATGGTGGGAATGTTGGCAAGCGTTTCTATATTGTTTACAATAGTAGGATGCCCGAACAGGCCTTTTTCTGCAGGATAAGGTGGCTTGGCCTGGGGCATGCCCCGCCGGCCTTCAATACTGGCAATCATAGCGGTTTCTTCACCACACACAAATGCGCCCGCCCCTTGTCGGATGTGGATATTCAGGTTAAATCCGCTGCCAAAAATGTTTTCGCCGAGAAACCCGCATTCTTTGGCCTGTTGAATGGCATTTTCGAGAATGGTGAGTGATTGTGTATAGTCTGACCGTATGTAGATATATGCATTGTTCGCGCCGATGGCATAAGCGGCAATGGCGATTCCCTCTAAAACCTTGTGAGGAACACCTTCAATGATTGCCCGGTTCATAAAGGCGCCGGGATCACTCTCATCAGCATTGCAGATAAGGTATTTTTGGTCACTCCCTGTACCCAGTGTCACCAGCCATTTTTTTCCGGTAGGAAAACCTCCTCCACCGCGCCCCCGCAACTCGCTTTGGTCAACGATTTCACAAACTTTATCAGCGGTGTAGTTTAATACCGTTTTATAAAGGGATTTGTAACCGCCATGTGCAATATAATCTTCGATCAGATATGGCGAGATGATACCTGAATGACGCAGGATGATTCGGTGTTGCAGGGCGAAATATGGAAGTTGCCAGAGATGCGGGATATTGGGCCAATCTTCCTGCAGATCGCTTTTAAATTGGCCCAGAACCAAATCTGTAGTCAAGGTATGGTGCAAGACAGAATTGAGAATATCTTCAACCTTGTTTTCGGTAGCATGATGAAAAGAGAGGCGTGCTTTCCCCGGCAATTGAACATCCAGAAGGGGCTCCGCAGAACATAAGCCCAGACATCCAACCCTGACAATATCAGCATCAATATGGTAGTCGGATAAATATTTTTCGACGGCTTTCAGGGTTTTTTCAGCGCCTGCAATCAATCCGCAGGATCCCATTCCGATATACATCACCGGTTTGATTACCTTCGTACGCCTGATGATTGAAAGTTGCTCGCTGGTTGCCTTATCAAATATATTGGAATAATTTTTCAGGATCTTTTCGACCAAAAATTCTTTGGGTTCATTGGAGGTCAAGGAGGCCATTTTATTCTGTTTTTTCTTTGAGAATACGGATGATTCTGTTTAAATCGGCCGGAGTTACATGGGTATGGTAAGTTTCATTTATCTGAACAACCGGAGCTGACTCACAAGCGCCCAGGCAGTTTGAGATTTCCAGACTGAATTTTCGGTCCTTGCTGGTATTATTCGCCTTCACTTTCAATTGCATTTCAATTTCATCAAGATAGGTGGAGGCCCCAAATAAATGACATGCGGTTCCCCTGCAAATGGTGATGTGATACTGTCCCTGCGGATGGAACCTGAATTGATCGTAAAATGTCGCGACACCGTAAACTTTGTTGATTGGTAAATTCAGGTATTTACTAACTCCGGCAAGCAATTCATCAGTCAGAAAACCCTGATAATTCTGAATTTCCTGCAAAATCGGCAGCAATTGATCCTTCTTATTTACAGTGTACCTGGAAAGAATAATATCAAGATTCTCTTTTGTCATTTGTCATTTGTAATTTGTCATTCGTCATTCGTCATTCGTCATTCGTCGCATTTCCCTACAAAAATATTAAATAAAAGTCAATAATGAAAGAATTTATTGTGAAATATTTAGCAATGTGAATAATTAAACAAATATCGGGTGTTCGTTTTTGCGATTTTTTTTTACCCGGATGTCGTTTAAACCGGAGAAATTCATAAATTTGACGGTGATAACCAAATTATGCCTAAAGAACCACTGTTTTATATCTCCCACGAAACTTGCATCAAATGTTATTCCTGTGTAAGGATTTGTCCTGTAAAGGCGATTAAAGTCGATGTGACCAATGAATTACCTTCCATTATTCCTGCACGGTGCATCGGTTGCGGGAGCTGTTTTCGTGCCTGCGCTCCACATTCAATTTCTTTCAGAAGCTCCATAGAAGAAACCAGGGAGATTCTTGCCTCCGGATTCAAAGTTGCAGCCATTTGCGACCCAACCATTTCAGGCGAATTCCATGACATCACCGATTACCGTAAATTCGTTGAAATGATCAGGCAACTCGGGTTTGCGTATGTAGGTGAAGCTTCCTTTGGTGTCGATCTGGTTGCTATGAAATACAAAGAGCTTTTTGAACATTTCAAGGGGAAATACCATTTTACGGCAAATTGTCCTTCTGTGGTATCCTATATCGAAAAATACTATCCCGAACTGATTACCAACCTTGCGCCGATCGTTTCGCCGATGGTTGCCACAGCAAAGGTAATCAGGCAAAAATATGGTCAGGATGTCAAAGTTGTTTTCATCGGTCCTTGCATTTCCACTAAGGATGAAGCGCTTAAATTTGAAGGCGATGCAAAAATAGATGCCGTGTTGACATTTGTCGAATTACGCCAATTGTTCAATGAATTCAACATCAGGGAGAGTCAGCTTGAGTTTTCTGAATTTGATGCACCTCTCGGTCACAAGGGTTCGCTCTATCCAATCAGTAATGGATTCCTGCAGGCGGTTGAGATAAGCGAGAATTTGCTGACAGGAACCGTTATCACCACCGAAGGACGGAACAACATGGTTCATGCAGTGAAAGAATTCGATTCACGCATTGAGCATATCCGGAAGAATTTTAATCTCTTTTATGACGAAGGCTGCCTGATGGGACCCGGAACGTCGCCTGGCGGAGAGAAATTTTTAAGGATGACGCTGGTTACAGACTATGCTAATAAACGGCTCCTCACTTTTGACAAAGAGACATGGGAAAATGAAATCACTTCCTATGCCAATCTCGACCTTTCAAGACAATTTGAACCCGACGACCAAAGGCTGCCAGTACCCGATGAACAAAAGATCGAAGAGGTGATGAAAATGATCAACAGGGAAGGCCACATGCACAATGATATTGGTTGTGAATCATGCGGCTATCCAAACTGCCGCGATCTGGCTATTGCTATTTCGCAGGGTCTGGCCACCACGGAAATGTGCCACGTGTTCAGTGGACATAACCGGCAGGAATACATTCAAACACTGCGTACCACCAACGAAAATCTGGCAACCACCAAAGCCGCGCTGAAGGAGTCGGAAGAAAAGGCCAAACATGAGCATGAAGCACAAAAAGAGTCGGCAGAAATCATTACCACCATGCTACAGAATTTGCTTTCGGGTGTGGTAATTGTCGATGACGATCTTAAAATATACCAGAGCAACAAGGCTTTCATCAGAATTATTGGCGAAGAGGCAGCCATGATCGATGAGGTAATTCCCGGATTGGTAGGGGCTGATTTGAAATCGCTTTTACCCGTGCATTTCTATAAAATGTTTTCATACGTGCTAACCTCCGATGAACCAATTGAAAATAAGGATGTACAATTTGGGGATATCAAACTGGGCGTTTCAATCTTTCCGATCAGAAGTCATAAATATGTTGGCGGGATCCTGCGCGACATGTATGTGCCTGAAGTCAGAAAGGAGCAGATCATTACCCGCCTGACAGAGGTGATTGATGAAAATTTTGATATGGTTCAAAAAATTGCCTACCTGCTCGGTGAAGGCGCTTCAAAATCTGAACAAATGCTTAATTCGGTGATTGACTCGTATCGGAACCCAGTAAAAAAATGACGAATGACGAATGACGAATGACGAACGGAGCATTTTACTTGTCATTCGTCACTTGTCATTTGTCATTCATCATTCGTAAATCAGCCTGTTTCCATGGACGAAAAATTCTACATAGAGGTTAATTGTCAGCAAAAATGCCACGGAGAAGCGCGTGTTTGCGGGGATGTGTTCCTTTCCAAACGCATCAAGGAGGAGGGGCGGATCATTGTAGTGCTTTCGGATGGGATGGGGCATGGAATCAAGGCTAACCTGCTGGCAACGCTTACAGCCACAATGGTAGTCAGTTTTACCCAGGAACATAAAAGTGTACAGAAAAGCAGTGAAATTATTATGAAGACACTGCCTGTTGACAGTGTTAAAAATATGAATTACTCCACCTTTACCATTGTTGAAATCGATGAAGAAGGGGAGGTTCGTATTCTTGAATATGAAAATCCGAAAACACTGGTGTTGCGGGGTTCAAAATTACATGAACCCGAATGGAATTGTGTTGTGCTGGAAGGTGAAAAAAATGCAGGCCGGGAAATACTTACCACTACGTTTAAACCACAGAAAGAGGACCGGATTGTTTTTTGCTCCGACGGCGTCACGCAATCAGGGCTTGGCAGCGATAAGTATCTGATGGGATGGGGTTTGGAGAATCTTCAAAAATTTGTGGAGGAAACAATCAGGGAGGAAAATGACATTTCTGCTGTTAAGCTGAGTACAAAGGTGATCAATAAGGCCAATCAGAATGATAATTTCCATCCACTGGATGATATCAGTTGCGGGGTGATCTATTTCCGGGAACCCCGAAAGCTGATGATTTTTTCCGGACCTCCCATGGATGCAGCCAATGATGCCATGTTCACCGGTTTGCTGAAACAGTTCGACGGCAAAAAAATAATCTGTGGCGCAACAACCGGCGATATGGTCGCCCGGGAATGGGGAGAGGAAATTACCGACAGCAAGGTGATGCTGGATGCGGAACTTCCACCCGTTTCCTATATGAACGGCGTCGACCTGATTACCGAAGGGATTCTGACACTCAGCAAAGTGAGTGAACTTCTGAAAAAATACAACAACAACTACCAGCTGGGCAAGGGTCCTGCCGACGAAATCGTAAGATTTTTGCTTGAAAGTGATGAGATTCACTTCCTGGTAGGGACCAACATCAACACGGCCCACCAGGATCCCACCATGCCGGTTGAGCTTGAACTGCGCCGCACCGTCGTTCACCGGATCACCCGCACACTCGAAGAAAAGTTTCTGAAAGAGGTGACGATGAAGTTCTTTTAAATCAGCCGTTTTTTATACCGCAATATTTTCCGGTTTTGCATCTTCAAGCGGGGTCTTGCCAACGCCGAGTGAGTTGTCATTAGCCAATAGGAAATCATCGGCGATGCGGTTGAGTTTCTCTTTGAAGGCAGGAAGATCTAAAGGGTTTTTCAGCCAGCGTTGTTCCGGAAGCCATTCAACGGGGAAGGTAGTCAGGCGCATCAGCACATCCGGTTCTGCAATAATGGCTTTTCGAAGGGCGTAGACAAATACATCCCCCCAATTAAAACTGAAATTTGAAGCAATGCTTACGATATCAAACACATCTTTTGGTTCATCACGGCTTAAAATGGCAGTAAGTTTATTTGCTAAAATATTTCCGACAGTATCCACAGGAGTTGTTCCCGCTAAAATCGGTGACCCCCAGCGATCAGAAACATCATTTACCATTTCGATTTTTAAATCCTCTTCCCCGGGCACCCAAACACGAATATAATCCGGATAAAGGATAATCTTGTCATCAGAGGTGTTGAATTGTATTTTAAGTAAACTGCGTATAATGTTTGCTTCTGAGGTAAAAGCATTATTCTGATTGGTAAAAAAATCAAGGTCCTCACTATACCTGTGATCCAGATAAAACCTTCCAAGCGCAGTTCCTCCGGTCAGGTGAAAAATACCAAAATGGCCAGATAAAGCCGCTAAAACTCTATCTTGTAACCTGTAAAGCTCGTTGTAATTCTTTGCGGATGAAGTCATAGTGTTCAGATAACGATTTAAATCGTAGTGAGCGGATAACATCCTCTGTTAGCAAAATAAGTATTCTCTCGGGAGGAATAATTTTAAGTATGGTAAACCATCGGTACGACTCCAACAATTTACGGAATAAGGTAGCCTCAGTGTAATGCCCTGCCTTTTCACGTTTGCCTTCCAGTACCTCAAGGCAATGTTCGGGTGCGATGTCGTAATCCCACATCAGGGAGCGCATTAAATCAAGCCGTTCTTCGAGGGGAGCAAGCATTTAACAGGTGGAATTTTGACAAAAATACAATTATTTTCAATTTTACTGTATGCCTCCAAAGATATTTTGTAAAGGACGCGGGAATTGTTTTCAGCATGACAGTTGAAAAGATAGACTTGCCCCTGGTCGCGGTCTCAGCAGTTTACCCGGTTAGGCTTTATAACAATGCAAAAAAACCTGCCAGAAATGCATCCGACAGGTTTTCCACATAAGTATTAACCAAAACACCTAATTGTTGTATTCAGCAACAATATCTTTAACGCCATCCGGCGAAACACGGCCATAAACTTTTTCACCGACCAGCACCACCGGGGCCAGTCCGCAGGCGCCGACACAGCGAAGACAACTAAGGGAGAACTTTCCGTCAGCCGTGGTTTCACCAACCTGGATTTTCAGTACACGCTTGAATTCCTCCAACACCTTTTCTGCACCACGAACATAACAGGCTGTACCAAGGCAGATGGAGATCGGATGCTCCCCCTTTGGCGTCATCGTGAAGAATGAATAAAAGGTCACCACGCCATATACATGCGCAACCGAAACATTTAACTCCTTTGCAATGACTTCCTGCAATTCAGCAGGAAGATATCCGAAAATGCTCTGAGCTTTATGCAGCACATTGATGAGCTCACCTTTTTCATTGTTAAAGGATTTGCAAACATCCTTCAG
>JBAXFM010000164.1:0-11260 GCA_037139855.1 Bacteroidota bacterium | reverse complement strand
CGAAAATGCGATTTTTACCGTCAACCAGTTTTGGGCAAACATGAAATCATCAGCCGGTGACGTTGATGCCTCCATCAGGTATGCCATTTCGCTGCGTATCCGTCCGAAACTCATGACCGCCATTGGCGCCATCCTGGCCCTCACCCCGCTGGCCCTGGGGATTGGCGTAGGGGCCCAGATGCAGCAACCCCTTGCCATTGCCGTGATCGGTGGGTTTGTGATTGCCCTGCCGCTTTTGCTTTTTGTCTTTCCCACATTGCTGAGATGGATATTTATCAGGGGAACAAAAAATAATTGATTAGACCCCTCCCCGGAGGCTGTCTCAAAAGTCTTTTTACCGCGGAGATACGCAAAGAATGCGCAAAGTTCCGCAGAGCTATTCTATTGAAATATAACACTTAGCGGTTCTCTGCGGTTTCCCTTAGCGGTTCTCTGCGGTTAAAATTTCTACTTTTGATACAGCCTCGACCCTATACCAGGCAATAATGAATGATTGTATTTGTGAAATTTTAATTTTCGTACTTTCTCCATCGAATTCGTTTTAATCCCTGGCAAAGCTTCTCCCTCCCCTCCAAGGGGAGGGCAGGGGGAGGGGTCATTGACATCAGTGGAAGGTTATAATGATTTTACTGGAATGATTGCAATCAATCAACAAATAAATGTGTCAAGGTAAGCAAAAAGGGTGCTGGAATTGTTAACTTTGTCCCTAAAATTTCCACACCATGAAACAGTTCATTATCGCAATTTCATTTCTGCTTTGTTGCAGTATCCCATCCCTGATCAACGCCCAGGTTATTACGACTACTCCGGTTTTCCCCATCGACGGCGACTCTGTTGTCATTATTTTCGATGCTGCCCTGGGTAATGCCGGCCTTAATAATGTAGCCCCGCCAATCTACGCCCACACCGGGGTGATTACCAACCTCAGCACTTCAGGGTCCGATTGGAAATATGTGGTAGCCGGATGGGGGGTTAACCTCCCAAAAGCGCTGATGACCCCGCTTGGGAACAACAAATATAAACTCACATTAAAGCCATCGATACGTGATTATTACGGGGTCCCTGCTGCTGAGCAAATTCTGAAAATGGCCTTTGTTTTCAGAAATGCCGATGGATCAAAAACCGGCAAGAATGCCGATGGCAGCGATATTTTTGCCGATGTTTATGTAAGTGCGATGAGCGTGAATATTGTTTTACCCACCAACAAATCCCTATACCTAAAGCAAAATACGCCGATCCCCGTATCTGCCATCAGCCCCACTGCCGAAACCATGAAACTGTTTGTCAATGGGTCCCTGGTGAAGACAACGATTGGAAACACGATCACCGAAACGATTTCCGCGGAAAATTTCGGGCAGAATTGGGTTAAACGGTGGGTTCGGATTGAAGCGGCCAACACCACCGGATCCGCCGCCGATTCTTTTTCCTACACGGTTATTCCCCCCTCAAAAATCGCTGCGCTTCCGGCAGGCATGACCGATGGCATCAACTACACCGGTACAAGCTCGGCGCTGCTGAGTTTGTATGCCCCACGCAAGGACAATGTGTTTGCCATCGGAGATTTCAACGACTGGAAAATCGATTCAGGTTATTACATGACCATGACCCCCGACAGCCTTCGTTTCTGGATGCAAATCAATAACCTGGTTCCGAAACAGGAATACATTTTCCAGTACCTGGTTGATGGAAACCTGCGGATTGGCGATCCGTATGCCGACAAGGTGAGCGATCCTGACGATCAGTATATTGCGGCGAAAACCTATCCGAACCTGAAACCCTATCCAACAGGAAAAACCAATGGAATTGCCACCTTTCTGCAAACCAACCAGGATGCATATGCATGGAATTCAACCCCGTTCACCCCTCCTGCCATCACCGACCTGGTGGTGTATGAACTGCTGATCCGCGATTTTACCGCCGATCATGATTATCCCTCGCTCATCGACACCCTGGGTTATTTGAAACGACTGGGAATCAATGCTATTGAACTCATGCCGGTGATGGAATTTGAAGGAAACATCAGCTGGGGCTACAACCCCGATTACTCTTTTGCCATTGACAAATACTACGGCACCAAAAACGGTTTGAAACAGTTCGTGGAAGCAGCTCATGCCATGGGAATTGCCGTGATTTTCGATATCGTTTGCAACCATCATTTCGGTAATTCACCGCTGGTGAAACTTTTCTGGGATTATTCGACCCAGCGGCCAGCCGCAAACAGCCCCTGGTTCAATCCCATTGCCACCCATCCCTACAGCGTTGGCTACGATTTTAACCATGAAAAACCCACAACCAAGGCATACATGGAGCGGCTGATCCGTTACTGGCTGACTGAATTTCACATTGATGGCTATCGTTTCGACCTGTCAAAAGGATTCACGCAAAAGAACTCCTATCCTGATAATGTTTCCCTCTGGGGTCAGTACGATGCAAGCAGGATTGCCATTCTTGAAAACTACACCAATGTGATCCTTTCGGTCAACCCGAATGCTTATGCCATCATGGAGCATTTTGCCGACAATTCGGAAGAAAAAGTTCTGGCTGCCAACAACATGCAGCTATGGGGGAACATGAACTACAACTATTATCAGGGTGCAGGCGGATGGAATACCGGCACCAATTCCGACTTATCCTGGGCTTCGTACAAGAACCGTGGCTGGGCACAACCCAATCTGGTGGCCTACATGGAAAGTCATGACGAAGAACGCACCATGTTTAAAAACATCTCGTCGGGCAATACCAGCAAACCACCTTACAATGTCAGGGATACCACCACCGGGTTGAAGCGTATTGAATTGAATGCCAATTTCTTTTTCACCATCCCCGGCCCCAAAATGATCTGGCAGTTTGGTGAACTGGGCTACGATTACTCCATCAACTACCCCACCGGGCGGCTTGATCCGAAACCCATCCGCTGGGATTATACCAGTCAATGGAGAAGACGATATACCTATAATGTTTTTGCGGCGCTCATCAACCTGAAGAAAACACAACCTGTTTTTTCCACCACCACCTACACCATGGATGTCACCAGCGCCGTCAAACGGATATGGTTGCGACATTCAACCATGGATGCCACCGTGCTGGGCAATTATGATGTGGTTGTGAAGAATGTCACTCCTAATTTCACCAGAAAAGGAATGTGGTATGAATTTTACACCGGCGACACACTCAATGTGACCGATACAACGGCAGCCCTCTCCTTTAAAGCAGGCGAATACCGGCTTTATACAACAGTAAAACTGCCAAAACCGGTGTTTACCGGTATTGACGAGGAGGAGTTCAAACAAGTGGCCGGAGATCACAGGATGATCATTTATCCGAATCCCTCCAACGGCTTATTCAATGTCGTTGTCAACCTCCCGTCTGCCTTATCAACCCTCGATGTTACGATTTTTAATATCCATGGAAAAGTTATCGGAAAACAGACCGTGCGCCAACTTAAACAGGGTGTCGGCGAATTCACTTTGAACCTCAGCGAAATCATATATACCAAACCTTCAAGTGGCCTTTATTTTATCCGCCTCACCGGTGAGCATTTTCTGGAAACGGGTAAAATTGTGATAAAGTAGCCCGGTCTTTTGGTGCACTGCTGTTTAGCTATTGATGGCTGAGAATATTAATTCATCAAAAATCAATATAAAATGAAAAGTGCATTTACTTTCTTTCCGGCATTCCTTTTGGCAGTGCTGATGATGCCGTTCATGGGTTTTACACAGCATGTCGTATCCCCGGTTCCGGTTGTTGCTACACCTACGTATTTCGATATCTCTCCTCCTTTGAGGGATATTCCGGTCATAGCGCCTGTTCCTCAGAAAAAAGATGATGACCGGAACAGCGAATTAAAAGTACGATCGTATCCGAATAAGGCAAATGCGCTGCCAAAGGGACCCGACGGAGTTTGGCAGCAGGATATGGGAACAGTTGCGGGTTCGAGAGCCCCATTGCTCAATTTCGAAGGCAATATCAATGGAGCCTTGCCCCCCGATTGCAACGGTGAGGTGAACGCCAATTTTTATTTTCAGTCGGTTAATATTTCTTTTCAGATATTCAACAAAACAGGGACATCCCTTTATGGCCCTGCGATGAACAACACCTTGTGGACCGGTTTACCGGGCGCCTCAAACAATGGCTCCGATCCGGTCGTTTTGTATGATCAGCAGGCCGACCGTTGGTTTTATGCAGATTTCACCACAGGTTCGGCTCCGTATTACATCAGGATCGCCGTTTCTCAAACCAATGACCCCACAGGCAGCTGGTACCGATGGACCTATTTATGGACTTCGATACCGGATTTTGCAAAATATGGTATCTGGCAGGATGGATATTACATGGGCGCCAACACCTTGGGCAATCACGATGTAGCTGTTTTTGAACGGGCAGCCATGATTGCCGGCAACGCCAGTCCAAAGGTCATCAAGTTCACCAACCCATCGCGGCCATTCAGCGGATTTCATTGTATTTTACCCTTCGACAATGATGGTATCTGGGCCCCCGCCGGTACCCCCGGACAATTCATCACCATCAATGATGATGCCTGGGGCGGGATGGCCGGAGATGACCAGTTGTGGCTTTATACCCTCACCGCCAACTGGGTAACCCCTGCCAGCTCTACATTTTACCGCACCTCGCAAATATTTATCGAACCTTATGACAGTGATTTCGGAACGGTTGGGGATAATATAACTCAACCCGGTACATCTCAAAAGCTCGATGCAGTTCCCCTGGTTTTAAACCACAGGGCTCAATACCGGAATTTTGGAAGCTACCAGTCAATTGTTTGTTGTCACACCGTGGATGTCGATTTTACAAATCATGCCGGTACCCGCTGGTATGAACTCAGGAATACAGGCTCAGGCTGGTATGTTTTTCAACAAGGTACTTATGCGCCAGATGCCGCAAGCCGCTGGATGGGAAGCATTGCCCAAAACCAATACGGAGATATCGCCTTAGGCTATTCTGTTTCCAGTTCAACCGTTTACCCTTCCATTCGTTATACAGGAAGAAGAGCCGGAGATACGCCCGGAACCATGTCCCTTGCGGAACAATCAATCATGGAAGGTCAATACGCCCAAACCACCGGCAACCGCTGGGGCGACTATGCCAACATGTCGGTAGATCCTGAAAACGATCAGACATTCTGGTTTACCAGCGAATATATTGTGGCCGCCAATGCACGAAGGACGCGAATCGCCCAGATCAGTTTTGGCGATGGTTGTTCCGCCGCCGGTGGCTGTAGTGAATATATCAGCCGGGTGCAGGCCGGTACCATTGATAACACTACTGCTTGTTTGGGCTATGCAGATTATGCTGACACCAAGTCAACGAATTTATCTCCAACAGGTTCGGTGAATGTTACCATTACCAACGGGGCTGCCAGTGCCGGTGATCAATGCGGCCTCTGGGTCGATTGGAACAGGGATGGAGATTTTAGCGATGCGAATGAAACAATTCCTGTGAGTGGAACCCCGGGACCTGGCCCTTACACCGCCTTAATCTCGCCTCCTGCCGGCCAAACCAACGGACAATCCATCATGCGGGTGCGCATTACCCGAAGCGGATTAGTAAGTCCATGTGGAACAACTGCCTACGGTGAAGTCGAAGATTATACCATCAACGTAACGGATGTGCTACCGCTCACGGGAACTAAAACCATTCCGGGAAATTATGCGACCATTGCTGCCGCCATCAGCGACCTTAACCTCCGTGGTGTTGGCACGGGTGGCGTTACATTCAATATTGCCGCCGGCTATACCGAAACATTCATTACCCCTGATGCGGGCGTCATCACCGCATCGGGCACGCTGGCAAATCCTGTCGTTTTTCATAAATCAGGTACCGGAGCCAATCCTGTGGTTACCGCGGCCCCCGGAACTGGCGCACTGGATGGCATCATTGTCTTTTCAGGATCTGATTATTTTACATTTGACGGCCTCGATTTGATGGAAAATCCCGCTAACACCAACAACATCATGCGGATGGAATGGGGCTATGCCCTGTTGAAGGCTTCTTTAACGGCGCCCTATAACGGCTGCCAGCAGGTAACCATAAAAAATTGCACCATTTCTCTTGATAAAGTCAATTACCTGGCCGTTGGAATTTACGCCGGCAACCATACAAGATTTTCGAGGGCTACACTGCCGATAACCACATCTTCGGATGCCATGAACGACTGTAAATTCTTCAGTAACACCATTTCGGATGTTTACACAGGCATCTCATTGAACGGGTATGATGCGGCAGCGCCTTCTACTCTCTTTGACCAGCGAAATGAAATTGGCAAGGATGGTGGAAACACCATCACCGATTTTGGTGGTAATGATTATGAAACATCTGTTATCCTGGCCGTTAATCAGGATAAGATCGTTGTTGCCAATAATGTCATTACCGGCGGGGCTAACTCGATCCTGAACGGAATCAACGTAAAAAAAGGCCAGAACACCTTGTCACAAATTTATAATAACTCCCTTACACTCACCGGTTCGAATTATGTATATCCGATAACCGACAGCCTGCCTTCGGGGTATAATTATGGAACGGTTAACATTTACAACAACACCATTTCCAATTGCCACACCACAGGCGGATCGTCCGCAGGTTTTTTTGCCATACTCCAGGCAGGGGGCAATACAGTCAACATTTACAGTAACACCATCAGCCACAACACCCATCATAGCGGTTCCTGGTACGGTCAGAACATGGAAGGGATCCAGTGTTACTATGGAACCAATAACGTGAACATTTATTCCAATGTTTTTTCATACAATACGCTCACAGGTGGCGGAACCATGGCACCCATCGTTATCTCCGGGGGATATTCTTCTGTACATGACAACCTGATCCACCATAATTCCATCACTGATCCTGGTGGCGGAGGCTTTTCATATGCATACATGTACGGGATAATTTTCGCAGATGTTAGTGGCGATGTCTATTGCAATGGCAATGAAATTCATGACCTGTATGTTGATAACACCAATGCAGGATACGGAGGCTATATAGCCGGTATTTTTGATAACGGTCACTGCAGTGGGGTGAAACGAATCTATTCCAATACCATTTTCAACCTTCAAGGCAGTTACAGCGAAACTGCTCCCGTTTCCGCTTATGGGATGCGGCTTAACTGGAATTATTTCCTGGAAGTGTACGGAAATAAAATTTCCAACATTTCAAACGGCGCTAAAACCGGGAACAGTAATGGGTTGCATATAAACAACTTATCAAATACCGCTTACATTTACAACAATTCAATTGCAGGTATTTACGCACCCTATGCCACCGGCGTTAATGCCGTGTACGGGATTAACCTCGCCGATTCCTGGGCCCATCCGGTGTTTAGATTATATAGCAACAGTGTTTATCTGGATGGTTCGAGTTTATCGGCAGGGAATTTTGGAAGTTCGGGATTGTTTGTGATGAGTAACATTAACCTTGAGCTTAAAAACAATATGTTTATCAATACTGCCGTGCCCAACGGAACAGGAAAAACCGTTGCTTACAGTCGCAGTGACGACTTGCTGACGTTTGTTACACATTATACCGATAACAACAATTATTTTGCCGGAACACCTGGCCCAAACAACCTGATTTTTACCGATGGCACCAATTCCTTCCAAACCATTGCCGATTATATAACCTTTATGAGCACGGTGGTCTCATCGCGTGAGATCCATTCCATCACCGAAAACCCGCCTTTTGTAAATGTCGCCACTCAACCCTATGACATTCATATCAATGCTGCCATACCAACGCTTTGCGAAAGTGCCGGGACCATTGTGAATTATCCTGTGGTAATTACCACCGACATTGACAATCAGCCACGCTATCCGAATGCTGGTTACCCCGACAATCCTGCCCATCCGGCCACAGCGCCCGATATCGGCTCTGACGAGTTTGCAGGAATGCCACTTGATTTAACACCCCCCACTATCGATTACACCCCGATCGCAAATACGAACATCCTGACCCCGCAAACCCTGTATGCTTCCATTTATGATGCAAACGGTATTCCCGTTGCCGGTATCGGGTTGCCGGTATTATACTGGAATATCAATGGCGGTACCTGGAATGCCTGCCAGGGCGTTTACTATGCACCTTATAACCAATATACATTCACCTTTGGTTCCGGTGTTGTTCCCGGTGATTTAGTTTCATATTATCTGGTTGCCCAGGATAATGCTATCCCCATACCCAACATGGCTGCGGCGCCCGGCTCCGGGGCATCCGGATTCACGGCGAACCCGCCTGCATGCACCACCCTGCCCGATGTTTTCAGCTCATATACCGTACTTTATACCATGTGCGGAAATTACACGGTGGGCACTGGTGGCGATTTTTCATCACTGACTGGTTCTGGCGGATTGTTTGAAGCGATCAATTCAAGTGTTCTGACCTGTAATATTTTTGCCAGTGTGACCTCCAATCTTGACGAGGATGGTTCCTTCGCGCTGAATCAATGGTTGCAGGATGAATCGGGTGATTACACCCTGACCATTCTGCCTGCCGACACAAACCGTAAAACCATTTCCGGAGCCTCAAAGAATAGTCTTATCAGGTTTGACGGTGCGCAAAGAGTTATCATTGACGGTGGCTACACCAGGAGCCTGCTCTTTCGAAATTCGTACGATGCCGGAGCCGATGCCACTATTTCATACGAATCGGGCTGTCAGGATGACCTGCTGACCAATTGCATCATTGAAGGCAACTCCGTGAACAATAATGGCGGTGTTGTGAATATCATGGGATTTGGCAGTTTCAACATCACGGTATCTGAAAACCTGATTCGCAATCCGACAGATGGGATAAATGGTCCGCCGGCAAATGGCATTTATTGCGGGATCATGTATGCCGACAGTGTAAAAATCCTCCATAACAATATTTCAAACTGGAAATCCAGGGGGATTTTCTTTGGTTCAGTTCCGGGCAGGAGCAGGATCGCCCACAACAGTTTTTATTTCAATCTTCCTGATGCGTCCGACCTTGAACAATCTGCAATTTATGTTGGCAGATCTGCCAATCCGGCCATAAACAGCAACTTTATCGGTGGGCAGGCTCCCATGTGCGGGGGGCTTAAATTCCAGCATACCGGGTTCTCCTCTTTTACCGGGATCAATTTAAATCTTTCCTCCGGGGTTACCCTTCCGGAATCAGTAAAAACATCGCCATTAACCGTGAATAACAATGTCATCCAGAATATCAACATCAACAACGACCCCAGCTACGGTTACGAATTCTTCACGGGTATCAGACTCTACTCCGGACTGGCCGAAATTGGCAAGCAGGCGGGCAACCTGATCGGAAGTCTGGAGACGCCGAATTCGATCACCATCAACGGAACCGGTGAATCGTATGGAATTTATGCAAGCAGTTCTTTTGACCAGTCGCTTATTGAAAACAACATCATCAGCCATATTACCCTGACTGCCTCCGACGGGCCAACCAAATTCACCGGTATTTATACGAATGCTGGTAAGGTCAATAAAAACAGGATCTGTAACATAGGGGCTGAAAATACGGGTCTTTCACCTGTTATTACCGGAATATACGATCAGTGCAGTTCCAGATTCAGCAACATGTTCAACAACAATGCCATCTCTCTCCACGGGGGGGCTTCCTTAAACCCGACTTTGTATGGAATACGGGCCATGGGTGAGAACATCTCTGAATTTTATTACAACTCCGTTTCAATCAGTGGTCCGGCTACGACCGGTTCACTGACTTTTGCGTTTTATAATGATTCGTACAAGGACCTGTATCTTAACAACAACGTATTTTCCAACACAAGGGTTAAAGGAGGTACCGGGACGCATTATGCCATATATTCCCCAAACATTCCAGCCACCTGGGTTTCAGATTACAATGACCTTTTCACCTCCTCATCCCCGGTTGCAAACTGGAACGGCACCGATCTTGACAGCCTGGTAAACTGGGTGTCAACCACTGGCGGAGATGTGAATTCCGTGTCGGAAAACCCGAATTTCGTTTCCGAAACAGATCTCCACACCTCCAATCCGGCCCTGGACAATTCGGGTATTTTTATCAGCGGTATTGAAACCGACCTTGCCGGTAACCCGATCACCGATCCACCTGACATGGGTTGTTATCAATTCGATGCAGCGCCCTCCCTGGTTACCAAAGCAGCAACATCTGTTACCATTACCTCGGCGACACTCCATGGCTCCGGAGATCCTTCCGGAGATGAGTTGACAATCTACTTTGATTATGGCTTAACCGATGCATATGGCAACACCGTTGAGGGAATCCCATCAACCATATCAGGCAATTCAATTTATCCGCTATCTGCGTCTTTGACAGGCCTGACGGGAAATACAACCTATCATTACAGGGTACGCGGGGTAACCGCTGATCCCATCACTGTGGTTGGCAACGACCTTACCTTTACAACTGTTGCCGGGGTTCCCGTTAATTTAACGCTCACCGGTGAAATTTTAAAAGATACCTGCTTCAATGCCACCAATACCATAATCGTGGCAGGAACACCGGATATTTTCGTCGTAACCCCTGCCGGACATGTAACGATGATTGCAGGCGTAAAAATTCAGTTTCTGCCTGGTGCAATGGTAGAATACGGTGGCTATTTGCTGGGGTATATTACCACAACCGATGAATACTGCACCCATCCGCTTAACCCGTTGGTAAGCAACCCCGTTAAGGCAGCAGCCGGGTTGAATGAATTCCCTGATATCATCTCAAACCAACATGTGACCCTCTCCCCTAACCCAACCGATGGCGCTTTCACCATCGAACTTACCGGAATCTCCGACCCTGGAATTTCCCTGGTTGAAATTTACAATATGAATGGGATGAAAGTGATCACACAAAAATCAAACGGAGAAAGGAAGATCTCTGTTTCAGCTTTCAGCCTGAAGCCCGGGCTGTATTTCATCCAGGTAACGACCGGCAGCAGAAAGGAATTCCTGAAACTGATAAAGATGTAACGGGAAAAAATTGCGTACCGTATAGACGTTGGTGTTGGGATTGTAGAGACGTTGCAATGCAACGTCTCTACCACATCCAACCGGGATACCCCATCGAACCGGGATACCTCATCCAACCCGGATACCCCGTCTACCCCAAAAAACGAAAAAATGGCAACAATTTCTCCGAACCCGGAATTATATTGAACACAATCCTGCAAATTGGGACACTGACAAATTTTATCAATAATATCCACTCAATCCGAAACCCCGGCAGGGGTTGAATTTTATTGTTCAACCCCTGCCGGGGTTGATGGACCGAT
>JBAXFM010000163.1:0-11313 GCA_037139855.1 Bacteroidota bacterium | reverse complement strand
TTGATTCTTGCTGCCGGTATGGGCAGCCGTTATGGCGGGCTGAAACAGCTTGACCAGGTAGGCCCTTCGGGCGAAACTATCATCGACTATTCAATTTATGACGCCATCCGGGCCGGTTTTGGCAAGGTGATCTTTATCATCAAAGAGGCCATTGAGGAGGATTTCAAGGAAACTTTTGTAGAACGGCTGAAAGAAAAAATAGCCATCGACTATGTGTTTCAGGAAACCTGGATGGTTCCGGAGGGTATAACGATTCCCGACAACCGCAGCAAACCCTGGGGAACCGGCCATGCTGTGATGATGGCCGATGGCAAGATCAACGGGCCATTTGCCGTGATCAATGCCGATGACTTTTATGGCCGGGGAGCTTTTGAGAGTCTGGCAAACTATTACAAGGACTGGACCCCAGAAAGGGCTGGCGACTATTGCATGGTAGGGTACCGGGTTGCCAACACCTTGTCGCATTTCGGCGCCGTTTCGCGAGGCGTTTGTGAGCCTGATGCCGGCTCTTTCCTGGTCGATGTGGTCGAACGCACCCATATCGAACGATATGAAGCAGGAATTGCATACAAAAATGAGCAGGATAATATTGTTCTGATTCCCGACGACACCTTCGTTTCTATGAATTTCTGGGGCTTTACCCCAACCTTTTTCAGTTTTCTGAACCAGGGATTTGAAGCGTTCATCAAAAAGAATGCGGAGAACCTGAAAGCTGAATTTTATATTCCGAGCGTGGTAAATGATCTGATCAAGTCGAAACAGGCCACCGTTAGGATTCTCCATTGCAACGAAAAATGGTTTGGGATGACATACAAGGAAGATCGTGAAACGGTAGTGAAAAGTATCCGGGAACTGGTGAAATTGGGTGTTTACCCTGAAAAATTATGGAGTTGAACCAATTTTCCGGCCTTTCGGTCGTTATAGAATTTACTTCGGCTCTGGTCGTTATAATTAGTTACTTTTGCAACTGGCAAAAATCCATTCTATGAAAAGTTTTAATAAAGTCCTCATCACCTTCACCGCAGTTATGCTGTGTATGATGTTCCTTGTCCCCCGCTCCGGCATGTCGCAGGTAGTGAATTCCGCAACAAAAAAACGTATCAGTATTGGCGTCGGATTGTTTTCCGATATCTGGATGCAAACCCCATCGGGGATGAAAACCCGAACCATCAATCAGGGGGTGCAGTTGTTTGGCACCTATAACATGCCATTTGGTAAAAGCAACTTCAGCTTTGCCATCGGGGTTGGCTTCAGCATACACAACCTTTACTGGAATTACAGGTTTCAGGGAGACAGCTCTAAATTTCAATTTGTTAAAATTGAAGATGCCCTTAAGTACCATCGGAGTAAACTCACTTTGCCTTATGTGGAAATCCCACTTGAATTCAAGTTTAAAACAAAGAGTAAATTCGCCATGGGTATTGGTTTCAAGGTTGGGTACATGATTTACGCCCACGCGAAATATGTTGGCGATGACTATCTTTTTAATTCCACCGATTTACTTAAAGCCTCCTACAAGGATATAAAGAATATTGAAAAGTTCGCGTACGGGCCTACCTTGCGTATTGGGTACAAGTGGTTTCATGTGAATGCCTACTATTCACTGGCAAAAGTTTTTCAAAAGCAAACCAGTATCGACATGTACCCTATTTCGGTTGGATTTGTGCTGATGCCCTTCTGATCAGAGCAACGATATTAACAGGGTCATCACAACGGCTCCCATCAAAAAGCCTGAATATATTTCGGCCGGATGATGGGAGTTTTCTTTTAACCGGGCAAACCCAATAATGCCTCCAAGCAGGATGCCGGTAAATATTTCCGTATTCAGATTGATTCCGAAATTCAGTGAAAGACCAAGGAACAATCCGATGAAACCTCCGATGCCGATCATGTGCAAACTGATTTTCCTGTAAAAGTTGATGATGAGCGCCAGAATGGAGAGCAGGGTAGCACCCAGCATGTAGTAGCTGAAGATTGTTGAAACATGAACTCCCCGGAGGAGGAAATAGGTAAGATAATAAAACACGGAGATCGCAAGGATCGGATAAATCCGCTCCTCTTTGGTATTCATGAATACAGAAGAGATAATATTTAAACGTGCAAGCATCCAGCTGAGAAACAAAGGGAAAAGCACTGTAGTTAAAAATACCACACCACCCAGGGTCAACTTATAGCTGAAAGGAAGAGAGACGGATAAAAAGCTGTTAAGGTTCAACAACAGCAAAAGCGTATAGATGGGAATCAGCAAAGGATGAAAAATATACGAAATTGCCCTGGCAAGTTTTGTCTCAATCATGTAGCAGTTGGTTAGAGTTCCTTTCTGAGACGGGCAACCGGGATATTAAGTTGTTTGCGGTACTTTGCAATGGTGCGTCGTGCAATGTTGTAACCTTTCTCATTCAGTAAGTCCACCAGTTCGTCGTCGGTAAGCGGTTTGGACTTGGTTTCGGCTTCGATGATATCGGAAAGGATGCTTTTAATTTCGCGGGTTGAAATTTCTTCCCCATCGGTATTCAGCATCGATTCACTGAAAAAGCTTTTCAGCGGCAGGGTTCCGAAAGGAGTTTGCACATATTTGCTGTTGGTAACCCGTGAAACGGTGGAGATGTCGAGGGATACAATATTGGCAATGTCTTTCAGAATCATGGGCTTCAGCTTGGTATCGTCGCCGGTAAGGAGATATTCGGGCTGGTAGTCCATGATGGCTTTCATGGTTAAGTAGAGGGTTTCCTGACGTTGTTTGATGGCATCCATGAATCCCCGGGCTGAATCAAGTTTTTGTTTGATGAACGACAAGGCATCCTTTTCAGCCGGCTTCCGCTTCGCGCCGCCATACTCATGCAGCATGTTGATGTAATCACGGTTCAGCGATAATTCGGGGGTGTACCGGGTATTGAGTGTAAGGTCGAGGATGCCGTCGTTGCTGGTGATCACAAAATCGGGAACAACATACTGGCTATCTCGGGCTACTTCAGAAATGGTAAAACCCGGCTTGGGGTTGAGCGTTTGAATTTCTGCAATGGCATCCCTGAGTTCATCTTCAGAAATGTTTCCTTTCTGCAGGATTTTATCATAATGTTTCTTGCTGAATTCTTCGAAATAGAACCGCAGTATGATGATGGCCAGGTCGGTGGCATAGCTTCGGTCGGGTTTGTGTTCAAGCTGAATCAGCAGGCATTCCTGCAGACTGCGGGCCGCAATGCCCGGTGGGTCAAAAGATTGAACGACTTTTAAAACATCCAGAATCTCGTCGTGGGTGGCTTCAATAGCCTGGTTGAATGCCAGGTCGTCGGCCAGCGCAGGAATTTCACGGCACAGGTACCCTGATTCATCCAGGTTGCCAATGATGGTGGCTGCAATGATGTACTGTTTATCGGTAAATTTATGCATGCCGATCTGGCTGATCAGAAAATCCTGGAAACTGACGCCCGACACAATGGGAACTTCGCGGGTAACCTCATCCGGACTTTGGTTGTTGGCGACAAGCCGGTACTCGGGAATTTCTTCTTCATCAACATAATCCTCAAAAGTGAATTCCTCATCGGCAGAAGGAACAGGATCGGTTTCCATAAAATCATCTTCATCAGAATCAATCGAATCACTTACGCTTTCTTCTTCATTCGTGTCAACTTCATCTTCTTCGACACTGGCTTCTTCCAAAGCCGGATTTTCTTCGATCTCCTGCTTGATCCGCTGGTCGAGCGAGAGAATGGGCTCCTGCAATAGCCGCATCACCAGTACCTGCTGGGGATTGAGCCTAATTTCTGTCCGCTGCTGTAATTTCTGGTTCAACATGGTCGGCAAATATAACAATTAATCCTGCTGAATGATTTCCCTTATCGGTGAAAAAATCTTTCCGGGCGTTAAAATAGGTTGGACTGTCTATTTTATGAAAAAGTTGAACCTGAATTGAATAATTTCGCCAAAATATTTAACCATGGAAGAAATTCCCGGCCTGCGTTCAAAATCTTATACTGTTTTGATCCATGTTTTGGTATGGGTCGCCTTCCTGCTTGTTCCATTGATTTTTATTGAATCGGCCACAGGCAGAGAACGATTCATGATGATGGGTTGGTTCCAGCAAATACTCATGGCTGCTTATTTTTATTACAATTTCCTGTATCTGATCCCCCGTTTTTTATTGCGGAAAAAAATATGGCCCTATTTTTTGATGCTGATCCTTGGATTGCTGGCGATCAGCGCACTGAACGTCATTTTCGCCATGATGACTTCGGGATTGATCGAACACCACCATCCTTTTAATTTCTGGCGCACTTTTTTCTTCCCTTTTTATCCGGCGGTGATGGCTTTTGCACTCAGCAGCGCTGTGCGCATTACCATGGAGTGGTTTAAGAATGAACGGCAAAAAAAGGAGATGGAAGCCGAAAAGCTCTCTTCTGAACTGGCTTTTTTGAAATCGCAGGTCAATCCGCATTTCCTTTTCAACATCCTCAATAACATCTGTTCCCTGGCCCGAAAAAAATCGGACGAAACTGAAAATGCCATCATCAAACTTTCGCAGATCATGCGTTACATGTTGCAGGATTCAAAGGATGAGAAGGTGAGTTTGGAAAAGGAAGTGGAATACCTGCAAAGCTATATTGAACTTCAGCGGTTGCGGTTGCCCGAAGCAGTGAAAATAGATTTTTCGATCGAGGGCAGGCCGGAATTGTTTTCGATAGAGCCACTGCTGCTTATCCCGTTTATTGAAAACGCATTCAAGCATGGGGTGAGTTACCAGGATTCCTCTGAAATTAAAATCAGGCTGGTTTGCCGGGGGCAGGCTCTTTCATTTTTTGTGGAAAACCACATTGCCCGGCAGCGGAGCGACACGGTTGAGCAGGGTTCGGGCATTGGTTTGAAAAACGTGATGCGCCGGCTTGAATTGTTATACCCCGGAAAACACCAGTTGCAAATCAGGGATAATGGAAATCAATACAATGTGGAACTCGATATTCAATATTAAATGATGATACGGTGCCTGGCCATTGATGATGAAATGCTTGCCCTTGATCTGCTGGAGGACAACATTAAAAAAGTGCCGTTTCTTCTGTTGGTGAAGGCCTGCCGGAGTGCAATGGAGGCAATGGAAGTATTGCGCAACGAACCCATCGACCTGTTGTTTCTCGATATCCAGATGCCCGATGTATCAGGGATCCAGTTGATCAGGAGTCTGCATCATAAGCCAATGGTCATTTTTACAACCGCTTTTTCAAAATATGCCACCGAGGGCTTTGACCTTGACGTGATTGATTATTTGCTGAAGCCATATCCGTTTGAACGATTTTTGAAAGCGGTAAACAAGGTACACGAATATTTAGATTTGCGCGAACGCGCCTCCAATCAAGGCAATGCCAAGGAAATTGTGGCTTCGCCGAATTTCCTGTTTGTCAAAGCCGATTACAAACTGTATAAAATCAACCTGAAGGACATCCTGTATATTGAAGGATTAAAGGATTATGTAAAGATATATGCCAGTGAAAAACCCATCGTAACCCAGATGAGCATGAAAGGACTGGAGGAAAAACTTCCTCCGCAGGACTTTATCAGGGTTCACCGTTCATTTATTGTGGCGTTCAATAAAATCGATTTTGTACAAAAGCACATGCTTACCATCGGGAAAAAGGAAATTCCGATCAGCGAGCATTACCGCGACCAGCTATTTAAAATCATCAATTACGAAAAACCTTTGGATTAGATACCTCACCCCCCGGCCCCCTCTCCGCACGGAGAGGGGGAGTGCTCTCCCTGCAGGAGTTACGCCAATTATCAGGGAAACGGCGCTCCCCTCTCCCCGGGGAGAGGGGCCGGGGGTGAGGCATTTTGGCAGATTCATCAAAGGGAAAAGTGTAAAAATTCAACGTATGAAAAAAACAAGGATTCTATTTATAACAATAATGCTGATTTCCGGAATAGCCGGCGCTCAGACCAAACCATGGACTTTCCAGCAATGCCTGGATACGGCGCTACAGCGTAACATATCGGTAAACCAAAGCCGCATGAGCAACGAGCTTAACAAGGTAAGTCTGGAGCAGTCGAAAGCCAACCGGATTCCCAGCGTAAGTGCCAGCGCAAATGAAGCCCTGAACGTAGGGAAAAACGTGGATCCTACCACAAACACATTCGTGACCGAGGCTTACCATTCCACAAATCTAGGGGTCAGCAGCAGTTATAATCTCTTCAACGGCTTGCAAAATGCCAACACTATCAGGCAAAACCGGCTGAATGTACAGGCCGGAGCATCAGACATAGAAAAAGCAAAAAATGATGTTATCCTGAATATTACGACCGGATATCTTCAGGTGCTGTTTACCAAAGAAATCCTCGCAGCTGCTAAAAGCCAGGAAGAAGCCACTGTTTCACAGGTGGAACGCACAGAGAAAATGGTGAATGCCGGTAAATCACCCGAAAGTGATCTGTTGCAGATAAAATCACAGCTGGCTACCGACAACCTTTCGGTGATCACGGCACAAAACCAACTGGACCTGGCTAAAGTAACCCTGATGCAACTCATGGACATCCCTATCTCTGATAATTTTGAAGTGGAGATTCCGGTGATGGATGAGTCTGCCACATTGCTTTTCCCTTCAAATGAAGAAATTTATCAGAAATCGTTGACCGTTTTGCCTCAAATCACCAGCGCGTCGCTGAGAACCAGCGCTTCGGAGATGGCATTGAAAGTTTCACAGGGCGCTCACTGGCCCCGCATCAATCTGGGCGCCAACATGAATACAAACTTTGCATCGAGTCGTAAAAAGGGGAATGTAAATCCGCAGGGATATCCGTTTTTCGAGCAAATATGGGACAACATCGGTCAATCTTTTTCCATGGGGGTTTCCATTCCGATATACAGCAACCGGCAAATAAAAAGCAACATCGACCGGGCAAAAATCAACCTGATCACCACCCAGCTCAATGAGCAGAATGTAAAAAATGTGTTGCGGAAAAGTGTTGAGCAAACGTACACCGACATGCGTGCTTCGGTAAAGAAATACGAAGCAACCAAACAACAGGTTGCAGCAGTTGAATCAGTGTATAAAAATGCGGAAAAGAAATATACAGTCGGGGTGATGAGCGCCACCGATTTTCTGATCCAGAAAAACAATTTCACCCAATCGCAATCAAACCTGATTCAGGCGAAGTACGATTACATTTTTAAACAGAAGATCCTTGATTTTTATCAGGGGAAAGCGATTGTGTTTTAATGACGAATGACAAATGACAAATGACGAAGTTAGCAAAGAAATTTCAAGATTAAGATTATGAAAAAGACGTATTGGATTATTTTGGTGGTAGTGATTGTGGTTGTTGCTGCGGTTGCTGTCTGGTTTTTCGTTGGAAAGAAAAAAGCGGCGGCTGTGGAATACAGGACTGCTAAAATTGAAAAGGGTGATATCCAGGTAACGGTGAGGGCCAGCGGCACATTGCAGGCTGTGACCACTGTGCAGGTTGGCACCCAGGTATCGGGTATTATTAAAAAGATCCTCGTTGATTTCAATTCAGTGGTTAAAGAGGGTCAGGTCATTGCCGTCCTTGATACCACCCTGCTTGCGCAAGCCGTAGATGACGCAAGGGCTTCCCTGAAAAAGTCGGAAATCCAGGTAAACCAGACAAAACGCGACTTCGACCGCACAAAAGTGCTGTTCGAACAAAAGGTGATGGCCCAGGCCGATTATGACCTGGCGCTAACAGCGTATGAAACGGCTGTGGCCAACGCTATCTCCTCGCAGTCGGCGCTGAGCCGTTCAAAAATCAACCTCCGGTATGCGACCATCATCGCGCCCATTTCAGGGGTCGTCGTATCGCGTGCGGTGGATGTGGGGCAAACCGTGGCGGCCAGTTTCAGTACCCCCACCATGTTTACCATTGCCAACGATCTTACCAAAATGCAGGTACAGGCTAATATCGACGAAGGCGATATCGGAAAAATACAAGTCGGCCAGACTGTGAAATTCACCGTGGATGCTTACCCCGACCTAACCTTCGATGGTACGGTACGACAGGTTCGCCTGCTGCCGGTTGTAACCCAGAATGTGGTTAATTATACCGTGATCATTGATGTTCCGAATCCGGATCTTAAATTATTGCCCGGGATGACGGCCAACATCACCGTGATGATCCAGGAGGAGAAGGATGTTTTAAAGGTTCCGGCTACAGCTCTGCGATTCAGTCCGCCACAGGAATACCTTGATGCCTATGAGAAAAACCTTCCGGATTCCATTAAGAAAAAACGTGCCATGTGGGCCAATGGAGGCAATACAGGCAGTGGAGGCGGTGGAGGCAATGCAGGGAATTCAGGCAGGCAGGGTGGAATGACAGGTGGAATGCAGGGTGGAATGCAGGGTGGAATGGGAGGAGGAGGAATGCAGGGTGGTTCCGGTGGCGGTGAACATCGCCGGCGGGGAAACTTTGGTATGATATGGGTCAAGGTGGGCGATTCCCTCAAACCCCGACGTGTGCGTACAGGTGTTACCGATGGTCTTAATACGGAAGTCAGGGGAAAAATTGAGGAGGGGGAAGAAGTTGTTCTCAGCATGACGACAGCAGCAGGAACCCAGGCCAACCAGCAACAACAGCAAAACCCATTTGCACCGCAAATGCAAAGAGGAGGAAGCAGTGGCCGGGGAGGACGATAACATGAGCAAAGCAATTATTTCGGTCAAATCGCTGGTGAAGATTTACAAAATGGGGGATGTGGAGGTTCATGCCCTCCGTGGCGTAAATGTTGACATCATGAAAGATGATTTCGTGGCCATCATGGGTAAAAGCGGGTCGGGCAAATCGACCTTTATGAATATTCTCGGGTGCCTTGATATCCCTACGCGAGGAAAGTATCTGCTCGACGATGTGGATGTGAGCAGTCTCAGCAAAGATCAGCTTGCCAATCTGAGAAACCGTAAAATCGGGTTTGTTTTTCAGTCTTTTAATCTGTTGTCGCGGACTTCGGCATTGGAGAATGTTGAACTTCCGCTGATGTACAACAAAAAAATCACCTCACGGGAGATGCGTGAACGATCGCTGAATGCACTCGAAGCCGTTGGTTTGGCCGACCGCGCCCACCATTTCCCGAATCAGCTTTCGGGTGGAGAGCAGCAGCGCGTTGCCATTGCCCGTTCCCTGGTGAATGATCCGGTGGTGATCCTGGCCGATGAGCCAACCGGCAACCTCGATACCCGCACAAGCATCGAGGTGATGGCTATTTTTCAAAAGCTGAATCAGAAAGGGATAACCGTTGTCATTGTAACCCATGAGGCCGATATAGCAGCCTTTACCAAAAGAAATATTTCATTCAGGGATGGCAGGATTATCAAAGCCATCGAAGTGGATAAACCAAGAAATGCGAAGATTGAATTGGAGAATATGCCAGTGATGGTAGAGGAGGATGACGTATGAAGGTGAAAAATCTGTTAATGGCGGCCCTGCGCTCGCTGGGGAAGAATAAAATGAGGACGTTCCTTACGATGCTGGGCATCATCATTGGTGTCGCTTCGGTAATCGCCATGCTGGCCATCGGACAGGGATCAAAGCAGAGTATCCAGGCTCAGATCTCAACGCTGGGGACCAATGTGCTGATGATTTTTCCGCAGGCAAGCAGTTCAGGCGGAGTACGCATGGAGGCCGGATCTTCACAAAAAATGACCCTGGAAGATGTAACGGCCATCGCCGACCGATGTCCCTCCGTAGCTTATGTTACTCCACAGGTACGCACCAGCGGCCAATTGGTCAACGGCAACATGAACTGGCGTACTTCTGTGTACGGGGTGTATCCGAATTACTTTGAAATCAGGAACCTGAAACTGATGAGCGGCAATCTCTTCACCCTGAGCGACGACCGTAGCGCGACCAAAGTTTGTGTGATCGGACAAACCGTGGTGACCAACCTGTTTGGCGCAGATACTGATCCGGTGGGCAGCTACATCCGTATCAATAAAATTCCCTTTAAAATTGTCGGCATCACCGAAAAAAAAGGTCAGAATGCCTTCGGGCAGGATCAGGATGATATGGTAATTGCCCCTTTCAGTACCGTTCAAAAGCGGCTGATGGCCATTACCTATATCCAGAGCATGCTGGCATCCGCCAAAACTGAACCTTTGATCCCAACGGCCTCACAGGAAATCACCGATGTGCTGAAGGCAAAGCACAACCTCGGGCCCTCGGAAGATCCCGACTTCACCATCCGTACACAAACAGATATTGCCGCAGCAGCAACAGCCACTTCCGGTATCCTCACCATTCTTCTGGCAACCATTGCCAGCATATCCCTGCTGGTAGGCGGGATCGGGATCATGAATATCATGCTGGTTTCGGTTACCGAACGCACCCGCGAAATCGGGATCCGGATGAGTGTGGGCGCCCGCGGCCGCGATGTTCTGCTTCAGTTCCTCATCGAAGCTTTGCTTATTAGTCTGTTGGGCGGGTTCATTGGCGTAACACTTGGCGTGCTTGTTTCACAGCTTATCGCCGACATTCTCAACTGGCCGGTAACCATTACCATTCAGTCTATCCTGATGTCGTTTATTTTCTCCTCTGCCATCGGAATCTTTTTCGGCTGGTACCCGGCACGGAAAGCCGCAGGGTTAAACCCGATTGATGCGTTGAGGTATGAGTAGGATTGCGGTTAGTTGTAATGTACCATAATGGTATATGGCGACATTGTCTGTGGCGATGAACCCTGCGCTAACCCGTTGAACAATACTTTTATCCTTGTATTGCTGTTGCAAAAAGAGGTGGGTTGAATTTTGCGGGGACTGAGTTCATAATTCACATCCTTTTTCTGATTTTCACTTTCCAAAGTTGGCGACACCCCTATGATGCTGACATCATAACAACGGTTCATGTCGTTTTGCAGTAAAAATTCTGTCCCATCGGGCGAAATCAATGAAAGGTCGGACAACTCATCGGATGAAACAATGGTAGCCCGAATGTTCGCGGAACCGGATGCCTGGGCCATGGCACCGGCGTTGGATACCACCAACAGCGCTGCCAGCAGAAGGAGCTTCAGAAATCCATTATTTGATTTGATTGTTGCCGACATGATTGCTTTGCAGAATTGCTTTACGGGTTTACATTTACAAAATTACGGTTTTCCACAATGGAAAAACCATGCCAAAAATAAAATAAATCTTAACAATCAGAAAAACAGGGTATTAAAATAAGTGGTTTTGTGTTTTGCTGTCTATTTGCCGGACATTTTTCCCGAAACCGGAAACAATCAAGACAAAACAGGTTTCATTTTGCTTTTAATTACTCAAGTTTCGGGGTTGATAAATTATACTGAAAGCTCTGAAAGAGCTTAATCTGAATAACCGTGGG
>JBAXFM010000162.1:0-11331 GCA_037139855.1 Bacteroidota bacterium | reverse complement strand
TTGGTCTCCGCCTTGGTCCAGATCCGGAAGGCATACTTGGTGCCTTTGCGGAAGGCCAGCCACTCGTGCTGCTGCCAGAGGCCGCAGGGGGTGCCATTGGCATTATCCAGCCGCACGGAATGCTTGCCGGCATAAGTCACCTGGGTGCCGACCGACACGCCGCGGCCGCTTAAGGTCCACCATCGCTTGGGCAACCCGCCGTCGATGGCGGCGAACTTGCGGTTGGCAACCATCTCGGCGCCGATGCCCTGCCAGATTGCCTGGCGCGTATGTTCCAGGTTGTGACCGAAAAGCAGCGGCGAGATCACCGCGCCCTGGGCTGTGGCATCGATCGTCAGACTCACCGTCTGGCCTGAGGCAACCCCCGTGGACGATGCCAGCAATGCGCTGACCAACAGCACCACGGCCGACGCGCCCGCGATCGGCCCTGCGAAAGGCCGCTTCATCGCTCGTCTTCCGGCGGACGCCGGGGTCCCCGTGATCACGGCTTGGACAACCGCTGCGCCGGCACGGTTTTCGTTTCGCCATTGAGCACGATCGTGACCGGGCCCGGCTTGGGCGAACTGATGCGGTAGTCGGTGACCTTGCCGTCCTGCCAGTTCAAATCGACCGTGCAGTTGCCGCGCGCGCGCAGGCCCTGGGCGGAATCCGTAGCCCACGTCGTGGGCAGGGGCGGGAGCAGGCGGAGGATCGGGAACAACAGGCGGGGTAGCAGGATTTTGAACCGGATTGTTTGATAAAATGGTCGTTAATTGATGAAACAAGGCATATTTCAAAAAGACATCCCGTTTTTCGTTTAATACCGAACCGTTTGGATCATTGATGTTTTGCCGCATCTGCCTGATTTGAACATCCGTAAGCACGCCAAAAGTGAACAAAGTGCAATATTTGAGCCAGTGATTGTTGCATTGAATATGCGTTCTGGGTAAAACCGGTGGATTTTGATTTGGCGGATTCGGATAAGTAAACTCCAGTCCGCTTCTCAACCAGATGTTTGACATCGCGTAAGGGTTAAGCATGTTGGTAGAAAAATCGAGCGTAAACCGATGGATATTTGCCTCTCTTTTTGCAAGAAACCGCACATAAAGTTCAGCGAAAAAGAAACCGGTGGCGTAGATGTGAATAAAGGCTACCAGAGCATAGGTAACAGCAATCAGCATTGGAATAACCCCAAATTCATTGCCCCCTTCAAACCATCCGTTGAAGAAACCCGCCACTTTAAATGCGGCAATTCCGGCTATCAGGATGTAAAAAATAACAGCATACATTTTAAAACGGGTTAATGTGTGCTTTCTCCAACGAAACCTTGCTGCAATCGGCTTTAGATTTCCGCTTTCATCGGTATCTTTCGCTTCCCCGAATTCAAAGTCGCGGATGAGCGCCAACTGATTTTTCAGTTCTGTCCATCTTCCCATATTCCAATGAGAACAAATGGCAAAAAGAAAATCCAGTACGAAAAAGAGGGCGGCAAATAAAATGCTTTCGAAAAAAACATAAAATATGACAAGTCCGATGATTTCAAGGAGAACTGCCATCGTGAAAAGGAATGCATCGGTGCCAAAGCCCGTTGTTTCAAGCAATCCGGGCGATTGGAAATTTGTGCCTCTCAGGGGCCGCTTCCGGGTGTACAGCCACTTGTATAATGTACCCGGACTTGGCGCATACCATGGAAACTGATATAGAATCTGATTCATAACCTTTAGTTTTTAAATATTTCTCATCTGCGTTTTTCCCTTTCATAGATCAGGTCGCCAGGAGATTTTCGGACCAAAATCCACACAGTCACGCATGTTTTACATAATGCAACCGTTATGATTGCCAGGATAAAGGCAACCAACCATAAATTAAACAGTGAAAAGAAATCCTGATCTGTTTTGAGAATTAAGACTCTTTTTAAAATGAATTTTTCGAAAAGCTCTCCGGTGCAGTAGGAAATGACAAATGCGATGACGATTGAAATCAACAAAATCTTCAGGATCACATAGGTGTAAATCTCAATGATAATGTAACGGTTTGCTCCAAATGCCAGGAAATTACCCAGATTTCGTTTTTCGCGGTCGAGATGGTGTTTCAATGAGTTTGAAAGGAAAATCAGAATGGAGAACCCCGATATGATCAGTACCAGCAAAATTGCGCCAAGCGAAATATTGAGGGAGAATAAAAAATTCTGCCTTTGTTCAACAGTCTCCATGTTGATGGATACATTATACCGTTTCTTTATGTAATCGGAAAACTCCTTTATTTTATCAAGCCGGGTAAACTCAATGGCGAGGTAATCGAAATTAAAATTCTTTTTCTTTTTCGCATAGTTTTCTCTTGTTTCCAAGGAAGTGTCGATTACAACCCGGGTAAACCGTCCGAAATGAAATTTCCGAAGATCGGGTGCCTGGTAAAGTGCGTTCAAAAGATTCTCGGAAATTTGCTGAGTTCCGGCTGGCTTGTTTAAAAAGAAGAGGATCGTAAGGCCTTTTTGAAAATAGGTTGCTATTGAATCATCTGCAATATTAAACTCCCGCTGCAGCGCCTTTTTAAATTGATCAATCACATTTCTATCGGTCGTTTCAATAAAAAGTTTTGAATATATCTGGTCCGGTGGGTAACAATATGACTTCATGATGTAAAAAGAGTCGGTACACAAAACGTCCGCATGATCAGGCAATTCCTTCACAACCCCCAGGATTGGAACGGGTACGTAATTATCGCCATATAAACCATACGAAAGATATTTGACTGAATCACGGTGAAACCCAATTTTTTTAAGAAATCTAGCTGTAACAACAAATCCAAATGGTTCCTTTTGAAATGCATTGCCAGATAGTTTGGGCCTATTGGGATTCTCCGAATCCAGGAGATCACTGATGATGGAACTGTTGGGGTTGATGGTTCTTGCTTTGGGTAAGGGCAGACCCGAAGAAACCCCCTTCCGGTCGAGGAAAGAAGCCCCAAACCCTTTTGACAAATAGATATTTTTTATTAAAAACCGGCTTTTTAAAACCGGGTCGGCCAAATCCGACAGTAAGTTCAGCGATGAATCCTGCACACTTTTAGTCACTTCGATGTTGATCCAGTTTGAAAAAGGGTTGGCAGCCAGCTTGCTTTGATATTCCAGTCCTTTGTTGGAAAATCCGATACATAAAAAAGTCAGAATCAGGATACCTGTTAAATAGGCGATGGTCCGGTTTCTGAAACCTGAAATTGCTTTGAATTCGTTTTTTCTGACAACATCCCTGAATGTGTACTGTTTTTTCATGATCTTCCAGCCGTGGTGCAAAATAGTTCAACAGAAACGTTACAATATCAACTTGATGCGATTAACCAGTTCATTTTTATAGCTTTCATCCCATACTTTGTCTGAATCCCGGCAAAAAACATGATCAGACTTCATGCTGAAAAGGGCTCTGTTATCTTCAGATGGAGTTAAAACTATTATTTTATCCGCCTTTTCAACAGAGAGTTCTATGTTGTGCGATACGATAATGGCAGAACATTGTTTTTCCGGAATGATTTCTTTGATAAAATCGAATAAGTCAACTGAGCTTCTGTTATCGAGGTTACCGGTAGGTTCATCTCCAAAAAGGATATCAAAATCCTTCAACACGGCCCTGGTGAATGACAATCTCTGTTTTTGCCCGCCTGCAATCTGAAACGGGAACCTCTTTTGCAGGCCATTGCCCGACAGGTGGAGCGAATTCATGGGTTTATCCAGCAAATCAGCAGCAACCTTTGGCGTAACCGGACCCTGGATCAATCGGGCAATCAATACATTTTCGCTACAGGTATAATGGGGCATCAAATAATCATCCTGAAAAATAAATGAGAAATAATCCTTTCTGATTCTTGCAACCTTGGGTGAGTTATGCCATATCTGCGCCAGATCCATCACCCCAGCCGGCGAATGATATTGCACTTTACCGCCATGGATGGTGTTGTTCATCAAACCGAGGGCTTCAACCAGGGTGGATTTCCCGCTGCCCGACCTTCCAAGGATCACGGTAAGCTTTCCCCTGGGAATTTCAAGCTTTTCGATAAATACAACAGGTTGCTCCTTGTTCTGATATGAACACCTCAGGTTTTCTATGACAAATACACTCATGGACATTTCTGACTTTAAGGCAATAAAAACACCGGTACCCAGTAATAATTTATATTTGTTGTTTTGCCATTCTCCCGTTCTATTTTAAAAGGTTTTTGATTCAGAATTGCCTTTAACTCGTTATTTTTCTTGCTGAGTTTATCCTGATATTCTATCGCTGGTTCACGAACATCATCCTGGCATTCACATATTTGTCTGATATTGATCTTTTTTATTTTTTCCATGTCAGAATAACCAAAACTCGCACCGATAATTTTATCCAGAATCTGGGGAATCGTAAACTCAAGATATGAGTTGTTAAGGATCATATTTTCTCCTATGAATCTCCTGATTAGTATTTGCCATAAATCACAAATCCGCTCACAAACATTTGTGGAGGTCAAATCAATGGTTAATCCATCAATGGCAGAGGTTAAATCATCGAGTTCTTCCTCTGTCATTAATACTTCTGCCTGCCAGATGTTGTCAACAGAATCTACTGAAGATTTTGCATCCTGGTATTTCATCCGGATAAACCCTTTTTGTAAAATTCTCATCGAATTGATGTTCTTTCCGCAACCTGGTACAAGTTTCTCCAAACCCTGCCGAAAAGCCGTTTCATTGGGGGTGAGGCCAATGGTGTCGGCTTTATTGCTGCATTCAGCATTGATAACCTGGGTAATGGTTGTGATGACAGGATCGTACGAAGCCTGGATATAATCAAGGATCTGAGGCCCTTTTAGCCCTGTCGTATCAATTGACCAGGCAGCGGCCAGCAGATAATTGGTCAGCACTTTGCATTTTCCGGTTTGATTCCAGCTCACAGGAATCGCGTCTAAACCATGATTCTGTTTGAAAAAATCGATGGCTCTCCGCATAATCCTATCAACCGTTGCAGTGAACGACTGATTATCTGACAAATCAAACGTTAACAGGTAACAGTTTTTTTCAGCAAGTTTCACGGAGATCTGCAAATAGGAATCATCCGGTGTAAAACCAGTTTTAAGGGTGTTTATCAATACAATAAGATTTGTTTCCTGATTGTTAAAGGACTCATTATCCAAAACATGTTTTAACATATCAAAGCAATTGTTATCACCTTGAATATTCAATGTCGGTTTGTGGCTGATCAGGCTGTCGAGAAGGATATTGTAATTATGCTGTCCTCGTTCTGTGTTTTCCACCAGCGCAAAATTGAATGATGGTTGAGGGTAATAAATGGCATTGTATCTTTTGGTAAAACTGGAATATTTCGTGTGTAATTGATTCAGAAAGAAAACTGCATACGAAGTGGGAAGGGAATCAGGAATGATGAAAAAAACGTTTAGTTTATTCTTGTTTTCGGATAAGGAATCGCATATGTTTTGTCGGCTCCTGATGTACTTTCCTGTTGCGGCAACCTGAAAAATTTTCCGGTCCCCCTTATTCACCCCAAGAAAAGGGAATCTGAAAAAATCGGAGGTGATTGGCTTGTTTGGAAAGGATTTAAAACAAGTTGTTCCCTGTCTGCAATTGTTACAAAGGGTTGTTCGTAAGGCATCTGCCCTTATTTTTCCACTCTTTAAGTCTCCCGCCATCGACGGAGGCAGGTAAAAATAATTTGGTTCTTCCCACAATGGTTCAATATTGACTGACCGATTTGTTAAAAAAACGCCGAGTTCGTTAGCGGTAAAATAAACCTTCGCATTCCCGAATGTTTTATCGCACCTCCGTTTCTGCACTGATCCCGATTGGAAATTCGGTTCAAAGCACAACCTGTTGTCATAGTTAAATACCCTGTTTGCATCAACCCAGCCAATAATCTGGGAGCCAAAGGAGGCATCGGGGGTAAATGAATAATCCTTTCCAAGCAGATATCTTTTATTTTCGCTCTGGTAAATAAAGTAGATGGAATACAATGGAAGGTAGTCGATGGTATCGGTATCGGCAGGAGAATGATAAACCGGAATCCGCGACTCCTCTGCGAGTCCCTGGCAAATGCTGTCAACGAGTCCCTGGGAATTCAGCACTACACACTTCCGGTGGATCAAAGCATCCGGCGTGAAATCGGCAGAAAAATGGAAAAGAAAGTCTGATTTTGGCCGCCAGTCTATTTCATGCGCATTTTGGATGGTTAACCCGTTTGTTCCGGCTCCGGAGTAGATCAGAAAACCGGTGAGGCTTTCCTTAACCACAAAATATTTTTTCCCAAAATCCTTCCCCCTGTTTGAATACACCATCCAGGGGGCATTTGTTTTGGAACAATTGTCGGAAATTATCTGATCAATTTGTACTTCTTTGTCTGCCTTTAATAAACATTCCGGTTGTCTCAGGGCAGGCTTCTGCGAAAAAACAGGAAAAGCGGAAAGGGAAATCAGCGAAATGATTAAAAGAACAAACCTTCTTTTCATGGTAGTTAATATTTCCTGGTAAAAATCTTGCCGATGATGATATTCAACCCGAATGCGTTTATTCTTGGTGAATTGTAGGTTTGAATAAAGCTGGTAAATTCGCCTGTTGGATACAAAGGGTAAACCATTTTTCCTTGTTTACCTGATATTGAGGTGATTCCGATGTTCAGCCAGGGTTCAAGGGCAATGAGAATTTTATTGAATTTGGCCTCAATCCCAACGGCAAGGAAACCCGAAACTTGCAACTTATTCAGGTTTATGGACGATGAATAGCTGAATTTATTTGGAGCAAAAAAATCAGGACCATCAAACCGCTCATTCTTTTCATCGAGATAAAACCAGGTTTTTTCAGGATCAGGCAGGTTCTTTTCGCGTTCATAAATAAACCACCCTCCGCCCGTATGAGATAGGTCATAGTCTACTTTTGCAGATCCGTAAAGCAGACTGAATTGAGGACCCGCCTTCAGATAGTATTTTAACCGTAGCGGTTGATTTGATTTTTTGTTTTCACGGGAGGCAATATCCTGATTATGCAAGGTCTGTTTGCCGGAAGACTTCTTTGAAATGTACCATTTTACCATGAGCGGCAAAGAAAAACTGCTGAGCGCAATTTTTTCGGAAATCGAAGGGACCCTGTCAAACACGGTACATTCAAAGGCATAATATCCTGGATCGAAGGTTTGCCGGTAGGAATAAATATAATCATTGATGTTAATATTAAAATTGGTTTTCGTAAAAAGGAAGCCCACATTGAACAGGATACCCTCTGCTTTTTGCCTGTCCATGCGAATATCGGTGTTGAGACCAAGACTGTATCCGCTGATGGCGCCAATGGAATAATCGTCCGTGACCGAAGGATCAATATTGGAAACGCGTGGTTGAAAGAAATCCGTGGAAATATTGGTCAGGAAAGGATAGCCCCATTCAAGGTAGATGCTCCTGATTCTCGTCAGCCTTGTATCCCGGGAAACATTTTGAATTAATACAACATCAGGATGGATGTTTAACAACATTCTTATGGTCGTAATGTGCCTGATAAACTTTTGCTTATGAATTGATTTTTCATCGGGGAGGGAGTTGATTTTCACCAAATATACCAGGGCTGTTTTTCCATCGGAATTGATCTTGATATTGTATTTTCCAAAGGAAATAACCGGTTTTGTACCATTGTAAACAGCATTTACACTATCTACATACTCATCAACCGGCAGCAGGTAATTCGTAATTGAGTTGTTGCTTTTATATAAATCCCAATAGTGATTGGCATTGGATTCAAACAGGTCGTTGAATGAGCCAATGGTAGCTGAGTCGATGAATGTGCTGCCCGGATTTCCCAAACTTGAATTATCCTCATAATCCTGAATGCATTTTTCGACTTTTTTCAGGATTTTCGAATCACTTTGCGCGAGGATTTGCGTTTTCGGTATTATCAAAAAAAACAGCCCGAATAGTCCCAAAAATAATATCTTCTTCATCCTCTTAAAATTTGATAAGTTTGGATGTGAGTTTGGCGCCTGTCCTGCCGAGGTACATTGTTAAATAAAGTCCTGCTGGCAGCAATGAAACATCGATCTGGCAATCACCGGAAGTAATGTAATTCTCCTGAACCAGCAACCCATATTGGTTAAAAATCAGAATCCGGCCATCAGGATCAGCATTGTTGTTGAATCTTATTGTTATTTTGTCATTTGCGGGATTTGGGGAAAACATTAATATTTTACATAGATCGACCATCCCCGTTTTTGAAAAATTAAAAGGTTCCGAGTCGTTGTAACAAGAGGTACAGGAAGGAGTACTGCCGGTTCGCACCATATAGTTTGATTGTTTATTTAATGGTTCCGGCAGTATATAGCGTCCGGAGGGGGAAACATACCCGGTGTAAACATTGCCATCCTGAAACCAGCAGTACGAATTTGCGGTAGAATCACTGCAAACGAGCATGTTGTCGCCAAACAGCCAAACCGATGCAGGATCAGGCGCTTTTCCCTCTCCAATAATAACATTTCTGGTTGCAGATCCAGGACACCCGCTCTTAAAAACGTTCACATTTAATCCTCCGCTTCCACTGGTGTTTCCCCATTGAGCGGTGACGAATCTTGAGGTATCAAGGCCAGATAGTGTACCGCCCTGGATCGTCCATCGGCAACTGTCAAAATCGCCGGATGCAAAGTAAGGGAGATGCTGGTTTCTGCAAATATTATCAACCTGACTGAGCGTATCAGAAAGGTTTTTTATCACAGAAACAGGTATCGGCTTTACCTGAATTTGCATGTTTGACGAGGAGCCTTCCCCGCATTGATTAAGTATTGAGGCTTGTAGCGTTCCGCTGACAAATGTGTTGTCAAAATGGATGATATTAAACGGAGTAGCCGTACTATCTTTAAAATCATGCCATTGGGTAATTTTCCAATTGTATTGCTGTGCGGTAGTATCACCGGAAATTTGATAAAGTTCATCTGTTTTCCCGCTGCATATCAGCATATTTCCGGTGATGGATCCGGCCGGAACCAAATCAATAATGGTAACCTGCACCTGACAGGATAAGGCGCCAATCCGATAGGTAACCTTATGTTTCCCCGTTCCGGCCCAGAAAGGAACGTATGTGTTTTCGACGGTATCTTTAACGCCCGGTCCGAAATAATGGCCTCCATACGGTGTGCATACCTTGATCTCAAAGTCTGACTGCATCAGGCACACGGTGGTGTCGCGACATGCAACAAGGGTATCAGCATTGGCTTTTACTTTCATCGGTGAACAAAAAACCAGGAAAATCAGCAAGTAATGAAATCTGGTCATTTGAGTGTGTTTTTAGTGATGTATTCTGTTGACCTTACGCCTATATTTTTTGATTCAACCTCCCCATCAGGCGATGTAACATCGCTGATATTAGCAGTAAAAGACCATGAAAAGTTAGCATCGGATGTTCCTCCCATCAATTCAACTACATCAAAACCCTCTGCTGACTTATTGGTCACATACACTCCTTTACAATCCTCTTCAAGCTGGATAAACACCTTCACCGGATATTCCCGGCTAACGTATATTCTCTTGGTGATCAGCGGGTCAATCTCAATATGACACTTCCCGTTTTTCAGTTGTCCTGATCCATAATCAGTGATGACTGTTTCGGGACACACCGGAGCATACAGGTCAGCCATTAAACCATCGGGTGATTTATTTTGTGTAACCAGTTTTCCGATACCCCAGATCAGATATGCTTCAAATATTCCGGGTGAAGATTGCTTAAATCCGCCAACCCTGGCATAAGCGCTTGAACTTGTATAAAAATAGCCCCCGGCCCGTTCGCCTGCCGGGATGGTGGACTGTCCATAAACGCCATAAACAGTACCGGTCCCTGTAACACCAGTACCAGTGGTATTGATTCCGGTCAGCGGGGAAATACTTCCGAAAGCGCCCGTTACCGTGCAATGCCCGTCTGAAGCAACCTGAAACTGGCTTGAAGCTCCCACCGCGAACGTAGCCTGAGGATTGCTTGTTCCGATTCCCATGCGGTTAGTTGAATTATCAAAATAGCAATTTGAATTGTCTTGCTGTATCCCATTCCCATCATAAAATAAAATACTTCCTGAAGTTCCATGCAGTCGTGCGTAATCAGAACCTGAAAGATATCCATTTTGACCTCCGGAAGCAGCGGGCAGCGAAATTATATTACCTGCCCTGTTCAATGGTGAATTAAAAGTCAATACACTCTCCTTCCCATTGAAAGTCGACCAATCTGTTGATTTAAGATAACCATTGACTGATGCCGAAGCCGGAGGCATGGAACCCGTCAGTATGTTGGAGGCAAGGGTCAGGGTGAGCGGTGCCGTGCCGGTGGCGGAGGTAAGCCGGTAGGCATATCCGTCATCCCAGTTGGTTGAATTGTCGGCAATGGCGCTCAACTTGCCGGTAGTCGCTTTCACCAATCCCGATAAGGCTGTGTTAACCGTATCGATGGTTTTCTGGAAAAAATGCTGCGTTGCATCGTAATGAAGCAATGCGTTGTGATCAATATTTAAAGGAACAACATCAATTGAAAAACCTGGTCCAATGATGGAATTGGCCGGTGTGCCGGTAAGCGTTATCTTGTTGGAGCCCGCCGTAACGGAACCGGTGATCAGTGCATTTTGCTTGCTATTAAAGGTTGTCCAGTCGGTCGATTTAAGATAACCATTGACGGATGCCGATGCAGGTGGCATGGAACCCGTCAGTCCGTTTGCGGCAAGGGTCAGGGTGAGCGGCGCGGTGCCGGTGGCGGTGGTAAGCCGGTAGGCATATCCGGCATCCCAGTTGGATGAATGGTCGGCAATGGCGCTCAACTTGCCGGTGGTTGCCTTCACCAATCCCGATAAGGCTGTGTTAATCGTATCGATGGTTTTCTGGAAAAAATGCTGCGCTGCATCGTAATGAAGCAATGCGTTGTGATCAATGTTTACAGGAACAACATCAATTGAAAAACCCGGTCCAATGATGGAATTGGCCGGTGAGCCGGTAAGCGTTATTTTGTTGGAGCCCGCCGTAACGGAACCGGTTGTCAAAGCGTTTTGCTTGCTGTTGAAGGCTGTCCAGTCGGTCGATTTAAGATAACCATTGGCGGAAGCCGATGCCGAAGGCATGGAACCTGTCAATCCATTGGAGGCAAGGGTCAGGGTGAGCGGCGCGACGCCGGTGGCAGAGGTAAGCCGGTAGGCATATCCGGCATCCCAGTTGGATGAATGGTCGGCAATTGCGCTCAACTTGCCGGTAGTCGCTTTCACCAATCCCGATAAGGCAGTGTTAACCGTATCGATGGTTTTCTGGAAAAAATGCTGCGTTGCATCGTAATGAAGCAATGCGTTGTGATCAATGTTTACAGGAACAACATCAATT
>JBAXFM010000161.1:0-11362 GCA_037139855.1 Bacteroidota bacterium | reverse complement strand
ACCTCAGGGAAACCACTCCCGGGGACGATGGATAAGGATATTTGAGGAGGCCATTAAATTGGCCATTGCAGATAAACAACCCTATTCCTGGCGGGCAGCCTGATTATTGCGGAACATCATGGAAGTGAATGACCAGAGGAAAAATGGATACACGAAAGACATGACTGGTATATGGTTTCGTTGTCTCCTGCGATTGACAAAAACAAACTGTGAACAAGGATTGACAAAAGCCAGGTTCTCTTAAACAAACTGCCTATTGTGTTTCCGCAACTTTTTCTGTGCCGGTTTTTCACTCTCGTACACGATTTTTTGACCATCTCCAAGCGATTTTTCAATATCCCTGATGTCCTTGACAAGCCGGAACATCCCATTGATCTCCACCGAAGCTGATTGGTCGGTTCCCCAAAGGGACCGGTCGAGAGTGATATGACGTTCGATGAATGATGCTCCCAGCGCCACTGCAGCATAGGTGGGTGCCAGTCCGGTTTCATGACCAGAATACCCGATGGGAATTGATTGATATTTCTCTAAAAATGAACGAATCACCATCAGGTTCAACTCGTTCAGTTTGCATGGATAGGTGGAGGTTGACTGGGCAAGCAGTAATTTGTATATTCCAAGCAGTGATACGGCATGCTCAATCTGTTCCATGGAAGACATTCCGGTTGAAAGAATAACAGGTTTCCCCGTTACTTTTATTTTTTGAAGCAATTCTAAATCTGTAATCGTTGCCGAAGCCACTTTATATGCTACCGGGTCGAACTGTTCGATGAACTCCACCGCACATTCATCCCAGGTAGAAGCAAACCAATGAATCCCCTTTTGTTTGCAATATGAATCAATTTCAGTATATTCATTGAATCCGAATTCAATTTTCCTGCGGTAATCAATATAGGTCATCCTGCCCCATGGCGTATCCCGCTCAATTTGCCACTGATCTATCGGTGTGCAAAGTTCAGGGGTTCGTTTCTGAAATTTAACTGCGTCACAACCTGCAAAGACAGCCCCGTCGATGAGTTTTTTTGCCATGTTCAGGCTGCCGTTATGATTGATGCCGATTTCGGCTATTATATAAACAGGTTCGCCGTCGCCAATAGGACGATCGCCAATTTGTACGATTCTTTTTGTGTTCATTTTGTTTTTTGTTTACAAAAAATAATGATCTCGGCAAATTCCCTGAAGGCGCCGTGCCCCCCTTTGTTGATCATTATCAGGTTTGCAGTTTTCCTGATCAATGACATGGCATCCTTTGGACAGGCTGATAATCCAACATTCTGCATAATTTCCAGATCATTTATATCATCTCCGATATATGCCACCTGATCAGCCGATATGTTTCTGGTTTGCATGATCTGTTTTAAAGTGGATAATTTATCTAGACTACCCGGATGATATTCTGTAATTCCCAGTTTTTCAACTCTATGATGAACTATTTCTGATTTCTCGCCAGTTACGACTCCGGTTTCAACCTCAGCAAATTTTCGTAACCGCTCCACCCCCATCCCATCCCGCAGTGAAAACCGCTTCATTGCTTCACCGGTATTTGAGTAATATACGCCCCCATCAGTTAATACTCCATCGCAATCGGTAAGCAATAGTTTTATTTTGCTCACCTTTTCAATAAACGCCTGATTTTTTTCCCCCATTTCCATAGATTTACCAACAGGTCCAGCCACCATCCACAACCAGATTTGCTCCCGTCATATATGCGGATGCATCACTTGCCAGGAAGATAAGAGCCCCCTTGTATTCATCGGGTTCTGCCATTCTGGCCATAGGCGTACGGTTGGAATATTTTTCGATAAAATCGTCACTTTGACCATTTTTCACTCCTCCTGGTGACAATGTATTAACGCGAATTCCAATTTCACCCCAATAAGCAGCAAGGTATTTACTCAGCATGATCACACCTGCTTTGGATACTGGATAGGCGGGTGGTTTATAAAATGTCTGGTTCCCTTCATGGTCAATATACAGATGTTGGTTAGGCGCTGAAATACCGTAAGTGGATCCGATATTTATTATGCTGCCTTTCCCTTGTTTTGCCATTTGATTTCCAATGACCTGCGAACATAGAAAAACGCCCGTAAGATTAACATCCATCGATTTTTGCCATAATTCAACCGGATAACTTTCAAATTTTGATTGTTCAAGAGCTGCCTTCGGGTCCTCAAACATATCATTGATCGCAGCATTGTTCACCAGAACATCAATCCTTTGATATTTAAGCAGAACATCCCCGAGTAAACTCACAACTGATTCTTTTTTCGTTACATCCAGTGAATGTCCGATGGAATGGTCAAGATGTTGCCTGGCAAAATCCTGACACCTTTGCTCATCCAGATCTGTTACCACCACATGTGCTCCAGCTTCATTTAATGCAATGCAGTGCTTTTGCCCGATGAGGCCGAGGGCTCCGGTAACGATCGCTGTTTTGCCATTTAATGAGAATAAATTGTTCATCATCATTATAATTGACGGGGTTTGGTATTAAAACCTGATGTTTTCCTGAATGTGGGCTGCACAGGTTGGCCTCTGAGCTGTTTTAAAACGGTATTGTCATTTACTGCCTCTTTTAAACCAGACAATACTTCCCGGTAGGCCGATAAGGTATATTCTATATCTGCCATCGAATGAGAATAACATACATTGTGAAACCCTGACCAAAGAATTCCGCGTTTAATTAACTCCTGTTGAACAAAGGATTTTAGTTCCAGGGGATCGCCTGCTTTCTCATCGAAAGTGATCATGCTCCTGAAATTATAGCCAATTGCCCTGGTATAGTTCAGGCCAAGTTCCATGGCAATCACATTGTATCCCTCTCTCAATATTTCTCCTTTTACCGAGATCGCCGAAATAACATCTTTATCTTTCATTTCCCCGATGGTTGCTTTCACGGCAGCCAGTGAAAGCGCTTCCCCTCCAAAGGTCGAGAAGAAGAATACCTCGTCTTCAAGCACCTGCATGATCTCCCTTTTACCGGTAAGGACGGAAACCGGCATCCCATTGGCAATTGCCTTCGAAAACGTCGCCAGGTCGGCCTTTATCCCAAAATATTCCTGGGCGCCACCAAGCGCCATCCTGAATCCTGTCCACATCTCATCAAATATCAAAATGATCCCTCTTTCATGACAAATTTCGGCTACTTTTTGTAAAAAAAAATCTTTTGGCCGCTCAAACACAACCGGTTCCAGGATGACCGCTGCAACATCATCATCCATTGACTGCAATAATGATTCGATATCATTGTAAGAAAATGTATAGGTAAGATCTTTTACACACTGTGGTATTCCGGCATTACGGGCAATAGTGCTGACATACCAGTCGTGCCACCCGTGATACCCGCAACAAAGGATTTTGTTTTTACCGGTAAATGCCCTGGCAATCCGGATGGCTGCGCTGGTCACCTCTGCACCCGATTTTCCATAACGGACCGACTCTGCATTTGGAATGATCTCTGTTAATATTTCGGCAACTTCAACCTCCAACGGATGCATCAGGGAAAAGGTGATTCCATCGGCCAATTGCTTTCTGATTGCTTCATCCACGGCAGGGTAGGCATAACCCAATGAAAGCGGGCCGATCCCCATATTATAATCTATGTATTCATTGCCATCAACATCCCAAACATGTGATCCCTGCCCTCTGACAAGGTATTTCGGCGCTACGCCGTTTACAAACTGGGTAGGGCCCTTGGCAAGTGTTTGTGAAAAACAGGGTATCAGGCCGTTTGCCCGTTCATAAAGGTCGTTTGAATTTTCAATGACCGGATAGTCAGAATTAAATGCAATTTTGTTCGACATGGTTCAGAATTAGTATTCTATGAGCAATTGACTCACCGTCGAGTCCGTGAAAATTCAACGCCTCCGTTGGTGAGCCACAAGCCGGAAAGTCATCAATGGCAAATATTGAAAAGTTATTGTGCTCTAACAGGTTTGAATTTGTTAATTCCGAAATCAGGAATTCTCCTAACCCGCCATATCTTGCATGATCCTCAAGTACAAAAATAGGGTTGTGACCAAGAATTACCTTCTCGAGCCAGGGAAGATCAACGACATTGAGCCACGGCATATTGATTACCTCCAGCTCGAAACATTCGTGTTCAAGGCTTTCTGAGGCACACAGGGCTTCATGAAGCATCACAGGGCCATAGGCAAAAATCAGGGCATCTCTTCCTTCACGCAGGATACTCTCTTTGCCCGTGTTTAACTGATATAAATCCGGCAAACTAATCTCCCTTGGAGATGGGCAGATATTCATCCTGATGGCACAGTTCTGTGTTGCGACATTGATGCAATAATCTACAACCATTTCGGTCTCAATGGGATTGCAGGGCTGGATGATTTCCATGTTCGGAAGCGCGCCTAAAAGAGAAATGTCCCGGATGCTTTGATGTGACTTCCCGGGACCCGAAGGAATCAGACCTGCATAATGGCAAGCATAAATAATTTTATGTTTTTCCGTGCAATTATTGTAAATCTGTTCGTTTGCCCTGGATGCCAGAAAACCTGCAAATGAATTAACTACCGGTAGAAAACCCATTTTAGCCAGTCCTCCGGCCATTGATACCATATCCTGTTCGGCAATGCCATTCTCAATAAAGCGGTCGGGAAAGGCATTTTCAAAGTAACGCAAACGGCAGTCGGAAGAAAGGTCGGCATCCAAAACAACGATATCTTGCCGTCTTATCCCTTCTTTCAGTAAAGCCTTTCCGAAGGCCTCAACCACATATCCGGAATTTTTTTTCAAATCAATATTTAACGGGGCGGCAGAACTTACAGGTTCTCCTAAAGAGTTAAAAATTACTGGGGAATTGGAATTTTTTTTCAGGGACTGCACATCTGTTTTAATGATGGGTGAATATCCCATGACATTCAAATAATCGTCAATCCTACAGGTAATTTCATTAAATGCCATGATAAAGGATTCATCATCAGGGGCCCCGGCATGCCACGGATAAAGTCCATGATTGCTCTTCATGGCAGATGGATGCTCCATGAAGGAAACGCCCTTTCCTTTTATCGTATCGGCAATGATGAATTTTGGTTTATCGGTGATGGCTTTCAGTTCCCTGAATGCGTTATCAAGCTCTGAAAAATCATGACCATTAACCCTGACTACATGCCATCCGAAACTTTTAATTTTACCTTCAAGGTCTCCCAGGGAAATAATCTGATCTACAGGTTTGTCCGATTGAACCTTATTATGATCCATGATGACGGTCAGGTTTGTGATCTTCTGCTGGACACACGACTGAAGGGCTTCATAATTCTGCCCCTCCTGGAATTCCCCGTCGCCGGTCATGACATAAACATCCCCGGTTTGCCTCAATTTCCGTTTGGCCCAGGCCATCCCCCTTCCTTTCGATTTACCCATCCCCAGAGAACCTGAATTGGCCTCTATTCCCCTGATCCGGATATCAGGATGTCCGTCGAGCCCATCAATCCTCCTTAATTTCAGGATTTGTTCCTGTGTCAATATGCCCAAAGAGAAAAGTACCGAATAGAGCCCTGGTACATCATGCCCCTTGGATGAAAAATAAATATCCCTGTTCGGATTCTCAAATCCAACTTCAATTGTGTTCAACTCTTTGTAATAAAGCCAGACAACAATATCCATGGAGCTGAAACTTGACCCCAGATGACCCGAACCTGCATTTTTAACCATTGTAAGGGTATTTGCCCTGCACATATCAGAAATGATGGCAAGTTCCTCATAGAAATCATGATCAAGACTCATGATTCGTGAAAACTCTTTAGCCTGAATTATTTCAAACTTCATAACTCATAATTTTACGTTTGTAATTGTCGATATTGTGCAATTCACCCAGGTGATTCTCATACCAGTAACGACCAGCAAGGTGGTTGTTGATCCCTGATATTTCGGGATGAACTTTCATTAGTAATAAGATATCATCGAGGCCAAATCCCGGGTCTTCCGGATACAACCGGTCATAGACCTCACTGATGAATTGATAATCCTCCTGGTAATCGATTGTCCAGCGGTGGGTGGTCGAAAAATCATATCCCCTCGGCCAGCAAACGTTACCGATCCTGAATGTTTCCGGATTTTCCCATATATACGGAGTGGTATGTTCCCGCTCAAAATCCCTTTGTGCTTTTTCCCAGGCAGTCTTCAGGGTCCCGATGGAGATGATTTCAACATCATTACCATCAGGATAGGTTGCAGGATGCAAATTGCTGACGAAATCGAATGATGGGTAATTCTGCAGGTAATACCCGATCACCTGGTCAACAATCAACGGATCAATGAGCGGACAGTCGGAAGGAATCTTTACCAATGCATCAGCCTCATAGGCAAGGGCCAGTTTATAATGCCGGTCGAGCAAATCGGTCAGACTTCCCCTGAAACAGCTTATTCCTTGTTTAGTACAAATTTCTTCAATTACATCGTCATCAGACATTTCCGAGGTCGCAACAACAACAGTTCCCTTTAAGTTTGCCCGGCTAACCCGTTCCACCATCCTGATCAACAATGGCTTTCCATATAAAGGCAACAAAGTTTTTCCTGGTAGCCGCCGGGATGAGGTTCTTGCCTGAATGGCTGTTACAATCTTCATGATATTTGACTACAGTAAAATAGGATTCATAAAAGAACAATTGGGTAATTTTTCGATATTGTCTGTGTCATTCTTCGCAGAGCCGCCATCCTTAAGCAGGTGTTCTCTGGTAATCCGGGCAATTTCAATTGAGGAGGTGCCGCTGTTTTGAATGGGTGTCAACTTTTGAAGCATCTCCATACTGAAATCTGAATATACTTCTTTCCCAAGGGCCATGCCAATATAAACCACCGAGGAATAGACGGTTATCAGAACATCACAATTGGCAATTAAGGGGTTGATGCTAACATCTGTGAACACCAATGCCCCTGCGGCATAAATGTTAATCTCCCTTGTTGCGCGTTCCCAGTTTTCGTTCGGATGAAGTTTAAAAATGACCTGTCGGCCGTGAGCAATTTTCAACACCTTTTCAATAAATTTCCTGCGATCTTCATAGTTCAATGTTTCTCTCCTGTCGGACGTGGCTGCCAGTACATAATTTCTGTGTGGAAAATTGTTTTGCAGGTATTGCCTGGCACAATCAAAATTCGGAATCCCGGTAACCCTGATTTTACCAGGGTTAACCCCTTTGGAGATAAAAAGATCACGATACCCTTCGGAGGCAACGAAGAATAGTTGGTAGGCATCAGAAAGTCCGGTCGTTGAAGTGCCGGCCATCCATCGGGGTAAAGAAAAAAGTTTGACCATGTGATAGACCATGTTTTCGGGTTCAGTCATGCCTTCCTGGACCAAAACAATTGGGCCTTTCCTGATATTACGCGGCAAGAGCACATCCTGGCATGTAAAAACAAGGTCGTATGTGCGGTTTTTCGCCTGGTAATCGGTCTTTAAATGGTTTGTTGCAAAATAGTGCTCTGTTTGCGACCTGAAACGGCCGCCCAGCACTGTAAAGTCCAGGTAACCTTTTCTTACAATGTAATCGATTACCCCGGAGGCATAAAAGGAAGTGAAATAACATTCGCAATCGTTAAAATGTTGCGAAATCTGGTGCATCATGGTAGTCTGATTCAGTGATCCGCCAATAAACAGAATGTTCTTTTTCATCTACAGATTTTTCCAGTTAAGGTGGTGGTAAAAGTATCATGATATCAGGTCATGAATATTAATTTAATCATAAGTTATTATTAAGAAATTGTAAATGGGAACGTGGGTTTCCAATGAACAACCAGGGAAGATTCCCTGCAAATTTAAATAATCATTAAATCAAGGGGATTTACGGCGAAACAGGCTCCCTGTCACTCTGATGTTTGTAGTTTTGTCAACAATAATCAAAAGATGAATGCATTTTTTATCGGAATTGCTATAGGTTTTACCATTACGATTTCATTCGGTCCCGGATTCATGGCCCTTTTTCAGACAAGCCTGGTTCGTGGTCATGCTGCAGGATTTGTATTTGCAACCGGGATGTTGCTGAGCGACCTGTTGTTGGTAAGTATCTGCTATCTGGGTTTACCTGAATTAATTCTCAAAGGTGACAACAGGATCATGGGAACCATTGCCGGGCTCATCCTCAACATCACAGGAATCTTGTCATTGTTCAGAAAACCACCACGAACCGTAGTTTCAATAAAGGTTCCGGGATTATATAATAGTTTTGGAACCCTGTTTATCAAAGGATTCCTGATAAATATAGCAAACCCGTTTAGTTTAATCTTTTGGGTCGGCATTGTTGGATTTGCTGCCAAAAACTGGGGATTACACAGCCGGAATTTCTTTTTTCTTTTTGCCGGTGTTTTCCTTACTGCCTTTTCCACCGATTTACTGAAATGCTACCTTTCGGGGTTGCTTCGCAAAGTGGTTGCTTCAAATGGAATTTACTGGATCAACAGGGTAATGGGGCTGGTTTTCATCCTGATTGGATTATTCCTTATTTATAAGGTGCAAATCTAGCAGAGGAATCAAACTACCTGAATCTCAATTCCGTTTTTACGAATATGAAAAGGCCAAGAATTCCTTGTCAATCAAGTTGAAGAATCATGAACCACTGCTATAAAGGAGTTACCACACCGGATGAGAGATCTATCCCGATATTCTGATCTGCAGGGGCGGGATCTGTAAACATCGACTGAACTGACATTCCTACCAGGGCAGCCATTCCGCCAAGACCAATCAACTGGTTGACTCCTGCCTGGGTTTGTGGATCAATTGCTTCATCTCCATGATAATGTGCCATGAATCCGGCCACCACCAGGGGCGCCACCATTTGTGCCTCCTGATAAGGTAAACTGTATGGAGGCGACATCAACTGTAGTTTTGTGAGTGTATCCATTCCCTGTTGCAGGAAGTTCCTCGAAAATTCCTCAAAATCCGGATACCCGGTTAATGTCGTCACATGACTGGTGTGAACAGTCAGTTTGTTAGTGGTTGTATAGGTGATTGTACGATAAGGCACCGGCCAGGTAACAAGCGATCCGGTTTCAACATCAAACATAAAACTGCTGCTGTTCACATCTTTTCTTACGATATCCTGTGCATGGAAATGACCTGTGAAAACGACCTTCAGTCCCAGGTTTGCCAGTTCTGTTGATTTGTTCTGCCAGTCGTCGAGAAGATATTCGGCAAACAGGGTTGACTGCCCCGAATAGTGTTCTATCAACCCATGATGGATCATGCCCAGAACCCTGATGTTTTTGTTTTTAGCTTCTGTCAGTTTGTCCTTAATCCATTGATACGTGGCATCTGAAAATTTGCCCCCCGTAACCGATGTGGTGGTATTTTCCTTGTACCGGCAGGCATCCATTGCCAGGAGCCAGGTATTGCTGTTCAGAGCGACAATATAGCTTAACGAATTGTTGTCGCGATAAAGGGCCTCATTGAAACCAAACTGACCATAAATCGTGGCAAATTCCGTAGGGGTTACTGTTGGAACAGGGGTTGTTGCCGACCCTGAATAACTGAATGATTGCGGATTATTGATATCATGGTTTCCCGGTATCACAAATACCCTTTTCCCTGCGCTTTCAAGCTGGGTAAACAAAGCTGCCATCATCTCATGGTTTGTTTTCTCCCCATCTTTGGTGAGGTCTCCAGGAACAAGGATGATAGAAGCATTTGAACTTTTGAGGGTCTGTACTACCGATTCGATGATTTGTTTACTTTGTGCGATCATCTTACGGTCCTGCAGCAAATACGCCTCAAAGGCCGAACCCGAAATCCCCAAAGAAGGGTCATGATAATGGGGATCAGAAAATATAGCAATTTGCAAATCGGCTGGTGGTGTTGGGTCTGTGTTTTCATCTTTGTCTTTTTTACAACCGTTGAATATTTGCAGCAAGGCAGCTACCATTAAGAATAACAGGAAGGTCTTTTTCATAGAGATTAATTTTTCCGGCAAATCTAAAACAACCAGCGTTATTATGAATTAAGGAATCATTAAGAAACTGTTAAATAATTATCAATTGACTGTCGTGATATTTTATTTTTCCTCAGGACCCTGAGAAATGGCTGAGTTGCAATAAAAGCATTCAAATTGCGAAAGCCATTTTTCGCAATGAGATTTGACAATTATTTAACATTGGGAATCGATTTTATAGTGACTTTTGTTAATTAAATAACACTTATTGGATAGATGACTGTTCTGATTGACATTCCCGGTGAAAAAAAATCAAAGGATAGGGGTAACCTTCCCTTAGATTGTCGTCTAAGTAAACATTAACAATTCTATGCCTGTAATCTGATGATACGAAAACGCACTTTGTTTTTCTTGTTATGTGCTTTCATGCTGTCCGTTGCAGTCCAGGCCTATCCCGGTGCGGAACTTGCTAAAAAATGGAGCATCAGCGGATCGATCCGCGATAAATCGAACGGTGAAGATCTGACCGGTGCAACGGTTTTTGTTGTAGAGTTGAAAGCCGGGGCGGCAACCGACCTTTACGGCCACTATTCGCTTACGCTTCCAGAGGGAATATACACCCTTCAGTATTCCTTTATCGGTTACAAAACGGAAAAACGACAGGTCGATCTCACCGCGACCATCACCATCAATATCGAGATGGACCCTTCGGCTGAAGACCTGAAAGAGGTGGAGGTCACCAGTGAGCAGTCCAATAAAAATGTGGCCAGGCCGGAGATGAGCACCTTCAAAATGGATATCAAGACCATCAAATCGATTCCGTCATTGATGGGCGAGGTTGATATCATCAAGGCAATCCAGCTGCTGCCCGGGGTACAGTCGGTGAGTGAAGGCGGAAGCGGTTTCAGTGTTCGCGGGGGGGCGCCCGATCAAAATCTGATTATCCTCGATGAAGCAACCGTTTATAATGCTTCGCACCTCATGGGTTTCTTTTCGGTGTTCAACAACGATGCCATCAAGGATGTGAAACTTTACAAAGGAGACATTCCGCCCATGTACGGAGGCCGGCTCTCATCGGTGCTGGATGTCCGCATGAAGGAGGGCAATTCGAAACAGTTCGAGGTGACAGGCGGGATTGGCATCATTGCGTCGCGACTCACCGTTGAAGGGCCGATCTGGAAGGACAACATTTCATTTGTTGTCTCAGGCAGACGCACCTATGCCGATCTATTCCTCCCATTGGCAAGCGAGGAGGCGCTACGGGATAACAAACTCTATTTCTATGACCTCAATGCAAAGATAAACTACCGTATCGATGAAAATAACCACCTTTTTCTGTCGGGGTATTTCGGAAGAGATGTCTTCAAGAATGATTTTGCCAAAATGAGCTGGGGAAATGCAACCGGAACCATCAGGTGGAATCACCTGTTTATGTGCTGCCACTTCAGGAGGCACGCCAGCAGAGCTAGGGGTGCCAAAAGTGAGCAATC
>JBAXFM010000160.1:0-11432 GCA_037139855.1 Bacteroidota bacterium | reverse complement strand
GCATATATTGATTTTGCCCAGCTGAAAGTTCCCGAATTATTGAGCTTTAAAATATAAATATCATAGTCGTGTTTATCTCCCGGGGTGGACAAATTGAAAACGCCAGTTCCCGGATCAAAGTCAACCGTAAAACTGAAAAACCCGGTAACAAACACATTGCCTGAAGCATCTGTGGTTATCGCCTGACCTTCGTCAAAACTCTCGCTGCCCATGGATTTAGCCCATACAAACTGTCCTGAACTGTCAATGTTAGAAATAAAAATATCTTCGGCACCCTTGGATGTCAGGCTAAACACCCCTGATCCGGGATCAAAGTCGGCGGTTTCATTAAAAGCGCCGGTGGTAAGAATGTTTCCTGATGGGTCAGGGGCAATGGAAACCGGAAAATCATCCGATGGCCCTCCCATGGCTTTTGCCCACTTAAAATTGCCGGAAGCATCTAATTTGGAGATGTAGATATCCTGACCACCAACTGAAGTCAAATTAAATATTCCCGCGCCGGGATCAAAATCAACGGTTTCAAAAAATGAACCCGCCAGGTATATATTTCCGCCGGCATCAAGAGATATGGCATTGGCAGAATTTTGAAATGAACCGCCCATCGATTTTGCCCACACAAAGTTTCCCTGGGCATCCAATTTGCAGACAAATGTGTTAATACTTCCCACAGAAGTTAAATTGAATGTTCCCAGCCCGGGGTCAAAATCAACGGTTCCAAGAAAGTGACCGGTGATATAAATATTTCCTGAAATGTCAATTGCCAGGGAGGTGCCATAATCGGAAAACATTCCTCCAATTGCCTTGGCCCACATAAAATTACCCGAGGCATCCAGCCTGGAAATGAAAACATCTTCAGCGCCTGCCGAAGTCAGTTTAAACACACCCGGACCCGGGTCAAAGTCAGCCGAATCGCTGAAAACACCGGTGGAATATACATTGCCTGCAGGATCGGTTTTTACTGATAAGGCAGCATCGATCGAACCTGACCCCATTGTTTTCGCCCACTGAAAATCCTGTGCCAATGACAATAGCGGGAATATAAAACCTGTGAAAACGAAAAGGATGGTTTTAAAAAGGCTTCGCATAGGAATTCGATGAATTTGATTATTCATGGTTTGATTAAAACTGGATTTTGTAGACAAAGTTGGGATAAAATCCGATCTGATACAACACATTTATTTTGTTAGTAGCCGGATTATATTGTTGCGCGAAGACATTCTGATGCCCTGTCACATTCTGAATGTCAAAATAGAAGGTTTGGGAGAGCCTGATTTTTTTGCTGTTGAGGGTAAATCCGGCTTTGATATCCAGCCGGTAGAAATCGGGATAACGTTCGGAAAAGGCATAGGAATCTCCCAACAGGACTTCCTGCCTTGCGGCCTTCGAGGCTTCCAGGTCAATAGGTGTGTAATATCTGCCTCCTGCATGAGAGAATTTAAGGTCGATCGAAATAGAATTTCTGCGTTCTTTCCCCACTTTGAATTCTTTTCCCCCCAGGAAGTTGTACACAAAATTTCCGTTGAAGGCCGTGTTCCGTTCGATGCCATCACTTGGCTTATATTTGGCTTCATACAAGGAGCCTGTGAGTAATGCATAGAATCCATGTGAAAAGAATTTTTCCACGGTAAGTTCAATCCCATAATTGGTGCCGGTTCCTTTGTTGACCAGGTTTCCCTTTTCAGTCGGGGCATAGGAAGAGCCTTCATTCAGCATGGAGAAACTATTCTGGCTCTGAGAGATCGGTACATTGTAAAGCATCTGGTAATACAACTCTGTTTTGATCCGCCAGTCCTTGAATGGTCTTACCTCATAAGAGCCTACGAAATGCAGACTGTTTGTAAAGCCCAGCCGGAGGTTTGATTCGTCATAAGTGCCATCTGGCAGCAGTTCGCGGTAATAATATACCGAAAGAGGCTGCATCTGGCTGTGATGGCCAAAACCAAGACCCAGTGTGTGTTTCTCGCTGACATGATATTTCAATCCGATTCTTGGTTCGAAGGAGGTCGCATTGTTCAGCGTAAGAAATTGGCTGCGTAAGCCGGCATCCAGGCTCAGTTTCTCGTTGATACGGTATTTTGTTTCCAGGTATACTGCCAGCAGGGAAGTATTGCCCCTGAAATCCCAGATGTTTTTCCAGATATCTGAATACTCCCGGTCCTGCAACCGAAGGTCGAGGCGGAGGAAATCACACTGAATGCCAGCTTTGATCATCAGGTGTGAATTTACCTTATAATCCATGAAGGTATTGATGCCATAGCGGATCTCTTTGTCTTTTGAATCCCTCACCCTGATCGGATCAAGTGATCCGGCAATGGTATCGAGGGCATAACCGTTTTCGGAATAGGTGATTCCCACTACACTGTTCAAATAAATCTTTTTACTGAGCCTGATAAAGTGTTTTAACCCGATCACCCCTATTTTACTGTTCGAATAGGAATCCTGACCAGGATTTGCATAAATATCCGTCGAATCAATTTTTGTATGTAAAAAGGCGATGTGACTGGTGCCACCCATTCCAAAAAATGTAAACCGGCCCAGTTTCGTATCCCCGGAATTGATTTTAAAGGTCAGATCCTGGTAATAAGGGGTTGCAGCAGTTCCGATGGATATTCCAAGATTCTGGGCCAGACCGGTAAAGGAGTAGCGGTAGGCGATCAGGTAGGAGGCTTTGCCTCCTTTTTTGAAGGGTCCTTCCGACATGGCCTCGAGACCTGTCAAGGCGCCAAACTGGATCATGTGTTCACGTTTTTCCGTATTTCCGTTTCGCAAGTGGATATCAAAAACCCCTGCGGTTGCATTGCCATAGTCTGCCGGAAATGCAGAGGTAAAAAAATCAGAGTTAGCCAGGGCATTTGGGTTCAGGGCGCTCACCGGACCACCCGTTGTTCCGAGTGTGACAAAGTGATTTGGATTGGGCACGGTCAGCCCTTCAATCTGCCACAATACCCCCATCGGGGAATTTCCACGGATTACAATATCATTTCGTGAATCGTTCGGGGTGCTGACCCCGGCAAAATTTGAAACCAGCCGCGAGGGATCCGACCGGCCCCCGGCATAGCGGTTTACCTCTTCCATGGAAAATGACCTGGCGCTGACCGGAGCCATCTGGTTGATCGTTTCATGTTTTTTTACACCAGAAATCACCACCTCCTTGAGCGCACTGATGTTTTCCTCCATCCCGATTTCCAAAACCACCTCTTTACCAGCCGTAACCACCACACTCGCAATCACCACCGGTTTGTAGCCGAGATAGGTGGCCTGAACATCATATCTTCCGGGGACAACGCCGGTTATTTTAAAACTCCCGTCCCCGCCGCTGGATGCCCCTTTTGGCGGAGTTGAGCCAAGGATGACCACGTTGGCCCCCGGCAATGTAACCAGTGATTGTTTGTCGATCACCGTACCACGGATAACCTGCGTGGGAAGCTGGGCATATTCGGTTTTTGCAATAAATAAAGTGATCACAAAAATCAAAAATACAGATATTCTTTTCATAACCTTGTCTTTTTTCCGGCAAAATAACACCGGAATGAAAGGGTACGAAAGAAGAAAAGGGTTGAATTGTCGAATTTAATGGTTGAATTGCAAAAGCGTCATAGTCTTTGGGATCTTATATCTCTGCAAGAAAAACATTCCGCTCCGCTAAATCATTTTTAATCATTTGAAGGTTTTTAAGCCTGATAAATCCGGTTACGTACCTGAAATCATCAGAGGTATAACGTTCCCTGATTTCCTCAAACCTGAAAAGACTGAGGTCACTTTCGTTGCCGTACCGAACGTACACCTGTACAACCGACCCGTTGCTGAAGATCAGGCTGTTCTCCCGTTTCATTTTTTTGTACTCATACCGGTAGTTATATCCGCGGGCTGTAATATCTGATAACACTGCCGATCCTGTGGGGTAGCCCCCGGCGCCCCTTCCGAACATGAATTGTTTGTCGTAAAAAGCACCTTTGATCACCACGCCGTTAAATTCATCCTCTACATTGTAAATATATTTTTCCGGGGTAACCATTCGTGGCATAACCGATAACGACAAACCATTGTCAGGATGTTTCATTACCTGTGCCACAAGCTTGATCTTTCTGCCTTTTTCCCGTGCATACTGCATGTCCCTGTCGCTGATATTGGAAATCCCGAAATTAAAAACATCATCGGGAGCAACATATACGCCAAAAGCATGAACCGTTATGATCACCAGTTTATACAGGGCATCCAGCCCTCCTACATCAAACACAGGGTCGCTTTCGGCAAAACCGAGCTCCTGGGCCTGGCTCAAGGCTTTTGAATAATCAAGGCCGTGGCTGAACATTTTCGAAAGGATATAATTGGATGATCCGTTAAGAATCCCGGTAACACTTTGCAGCAGGTCGTTGTCATAATACTCTTCCAGGTTTCTGATAACCGGAATACTCCCACAGGCTGATGCATCGTACAGCAATCCGACATTCAATTTTTTCTGGATACTGATAAACTCGGGAAGGTGTGCCGCCAGCATTTTTTTATTGCCAGAAACCACACTTTTCCCTTTTTCCATTGCTGATTTTACAATCCGGTATGCATCGTTTGCATCATCAATGAGTTCGACCACGAGATTTATCTGAGCATCATTCATGATATCATCCGGGTCGAAGGTGAACATTTCAGGAGGTAATTTTCGCGGTTTGTCCCTGCTTTTAACGCAGATTTTTGAAATGACGGCATGTGTGGCCGGACTTTGTTGCAATACTTCGTATAGCCCGTTTGCGACAACGCCAAAGCCGAATAATCCGATATTAAGTTGTTGATTCATGGTTGTCTGTATTTGCTGTATTTGGAAATTGTGAGGAATGAATGGTTTGCAAAGCGAGATCCCTGTCGCAGCGTTGCACAACAAGGTATGCTGAGACCGGGGAAGCGCCCATTACGATTGTTTGCAGATTGATGTGATGGGTGGCAACTGCACCCAGGATGCGTGCCATAACGCCTGCATGTTCCATTATTCCCTCACCCACAACGGCAATCACAGAAATGTCGCTGATTACGGATGTTTCAGTGATGGCATTGATCTGCGCTGATTCAATGCTGTGGTGCGCCTTTCCGAGATCACGCTTCGACAGCAAAATATTGATGGCTGTTTGTGATGTGATCACCGATTTGATGTTGACTTTTTCGAGTTCCAACCGGTGGGTAAGTTCAGCGAGAATGCCAGGTTTGGCGCCGATGGCAGCACCTTTTAACCGCAGAATGCCAAAATCATCACTGTAGGTTATGCTTTTGATGATGCCGGGATGGATTTGAGTTGACCCATTGACAATGGTCGAAGGAATAATAACATGATCAAATTTCTCAACGTTAAGTATTCTGAGCGGGATCTTATGTTTTAACAGGGGACTCACAGTCTCAGGATGAAGAATTTTTGCACCGAAATATGCGAGTTCAGCCGCTTCATGATAGCTTAGTTTACCAATTCTTGCAGCTTCCGGCACAATACCCGGATCGGCTGTTAAAAAGCCGTCCACATCTTTCCAGACATCCAGTGAAGTGGCCCCGATACAGCGTGCAATAGCTGCCGCTGAATAGTCGCTGCCCCCTCTGCCAAACAGATTCACCTGTCCTGCCGGAGAAATTCCGTAAAATCCCGGAACCACATATATTTTATCACCTGATAACCGCCTTTTAACATTGCCGGACGACTGTTTGAAATCGACAGAGGCGAAACCAAAATGACCATCCGTAACCAGGCCCAGATCCTCCGGCAAGATCTCCTCCGCTGAAAACCCCTTGCTCAGGAGCACTTTTGTAGTAACGAGAGAGCTGAAACGTTCGCCAAAACTGAGTGCAAGGTCGTGCATTGCCTCAATAACTTCACCTGAAGCATGCACTTTAAGAAGAACCTCATGAAGCTGTTGGCTAAGCAGGTTGATTTCTGCTTCGGCTTCGTTCAGCAATGGGCCGGGTTTAATATTTTCCTTTATCAGCTTCAGTTGGAATGATTCCAGATGGAAGAGAAAATCATCTGCATCCTGCCTGTTGTTTACTGATTTTTCAAGATTGGAAAGTAACTTATTGGTAAGCCCATGGAAGGCCGAAACCACGATAACCAGGCGCTGATCGTAAGCCCTGACAATCCTGGCCAGCCTGGAATAATCATGATGATTTTTTAAATTTGAGCCACCGAATTTTGCTACGATGAATTTTTTCATACGGATTTAATATCAGATACAGAAATAATGTGATTTGCTTATACGGGAAAACCGGATAGAATTCAGGACAGGGTTAATGGTAAAATTCCGTTAACCCTGCATTCGCATGGACATCTGGAGTACGACTGTTTTCATGACTTCAAGGCGTTTAGTTTATAATTCCCTTTCCGGAAATTCCGGAAACCGGGGCAGGTATTAGCACCTTGCTTTTACACGTAGGTTGCTAGAGTTTCACAGAGCCTGTTCTCTCCACTCTTCTGTATAAATCAAACATCCTTCAAAAAAGGAAAGATGGAATGATTTTGCGGTGCAAAAGTAAAAAAAATAATTTTTATGATTACAAAAAAATAATTTTTACTTTTGTCGCTCAACTTTTGAATCAATGAAACACAGCCCTCTGAACCAGTTTACCGTTGTTACCTGCACCCTGATGTGTTGTAACATGTGCTGCTGTTGCTGTCATCTAAGGCGGGAGGGTGTTATTATATGTTGTTGTTCGAGTTAAAACATCAGTTAACAAAATAAAAAAGCCCTTTTGCCAAAGCAGAAGGGCTTTTTTGTTGCATCCTTGTCCAAACAGATAAAACATTAACCATCAAACCTGACACATGAAAAGTTTAAACATAGAACCTGAAAAACGAATCACACATCCCATATTTGAAAGCAATTCATCATTTTTAAGACTCTTTTTTGACCGTGAGCGACTGGGGAAATGGGCGGACGAAATATTTCAATGGCTTTTTTGCATCCATCCAAAATATGTTCAGGAAGAAATTTTCCTTACAAAAGAGCTGGATTTGAAAATGGGTCTGCTGCAGTTCATTGAACAAACACAATCAGCCAATAAAAATTATGGTAATTGTGTTACGTCATTTTTTAACAGGCTTCCGGAAGTTCATCGGGTGTTAATGGGCGACCTTGACTCGATGTACAATTCCGACCCTGCTGCAAGGTCAATTCACGAGGTATTGCTTGCGTATCCAGGCTTTTACGCGATTGTAATTCACCGGGTCGCCCATGAATTATGGATATGCGGTATCCCGGTGATTCCGCGGCTGCTCGCTGAATATGCTCATTATAAAACAGGGATTGATATTCATCCGGGAGCGACCATCGGCGAACGGTTCCTTATCGATCACGGCACAGGGGTGGTCATTGGAGAAACCTGCAACATTGGAAATGATGTAAAGATCTACCAGGGTGTCACCCTCGGCGCCTTAAGTGTGAGCAGGAACCATGCAGCAATTAAAAGACATCCGACCATAGGCGACAGGGTTGTGGTTTATGCCAACGCAACCATCCTGGGTGGAAATACCGTAATTGGTAACGACTCTGTGATCGGAGGCAATGTCTGGATCACGCAATCGATTCCGTCCAATTCCATGGTTTTTCATAAGAGCGAGATCATCATTAAAAACAATTCAAATTTTCCTGAACCTTTAAACTTTATCATTTAACAAAAGCCCTAACTATGAAAGCAAATAATATTTTAGAAACCATCGGAAATACTCCGCACGTGCGCATCAATAAACTTTTCGGACTATCCCATGAAGTGTGGATCAAGCTGGAAAGATCCAATCCCGGCAACAGCATCAAGGACCGGATTGCGTTGGCCATGATTGAAGATGCTGAGAAAAAAGGATTGCTGACATCCAACAGCATCATTATAGAACCGACGTCAGGGAACACCGGGGTGGGCCTGGCGCTGGTGGCTGCAGTAAAAGGCTATAAGCTGGTCCTGGTTATGCCCGAATCCATGAGCATTGAACGCAGGAAACTCATGTCAATTTTTGGCGCTGAATTTGAACTGACCCCGAGGGAAAAAGGCATGAAGGGTGCCATTGCCCGGGCAACAGAACTGGCAGAGGCAACACCAAATTCCTGGATGCCGCAGCAATTCAACAACCAGGCCAACGTGGATGTGCATAAAAGAACAACAGCACAGGAAATACTTGTGGATTTTCCTGACGGGCTGGATTATCTCATTACAGGTGTTGGAACCGGGGGACATATTTCCGGTATTGCCGAGATACTGAAGGCGAAATTTAAAAACCTGAAAGTATTTGCCGTCGAACCTCAGTTGTCGCCGGTTCTGAGTGGCGGAAATCCTGGGCCGCATCCAATCCAGGGGATCGGAGCCGGTTTTGTGCCTCAAATTTACAGAAGTGATTTGATTGACGGTGTTATCCAGGTTGGAAAAGAAGAGGCTTTTGAATTTGCCGGAAAACTGGCTTTAGAGGAAGGGATTTTTGGCGGAATTTCAACGGGAGCTTCCCTGGCCGCTGTTGCGAAAAAGTTAGCTGAAATTCCTCAAGGTTCCAGAATTCTTACTTTCAACTATGATACTGGAGAAAGATACCTGTCCGTTGAGGGTCTTTTTGTGTAAGGAGTTCAAAAATAATCGTGCAAGTTCTCAAATACCATACTTTTGTTCTCATTATGAAGATATAAAGATGCGAACCTGTTCCACGTCTTTACATCTTCGTTGCGGGACGATACGATTAACCATAAAACCCTGGGAATTACCTATGAAACTGGAAACCCTGCTTGCAAATATTGTTCATTACTGCGACATCCCCGATGATAAGGGATCGTCTCATTTGCCTATCTATAACACTGCAACATTCGATCTGAAACGTCAACAGGGAAATGAAAAAATCTATGATTATTCACGATCGGATAATCCAACCAGGAATGCAGTCGAAAACATTTTTGCCAGGGTTGAAAACGGCGCCGGATGTACCTGCACCAATACCGGGGTGAGTGCCCTGGCCTTGCTTTTTGATGCTACTCTCAAGTCAGGCGATTCGGTACTTGTTGAAAAAGATTGTTATGGAGGAACCTATCGGCTGTTGAAAGTACTGAAAGAAAAAAACAGCATTGAGACGAAATATGTTGATTTTTTAAACCTGCAGGAGGTTGAACAGAGCATCCTGCAGGGAAATTTCAAACTGATTTTAATAGAATCACCTACCAATCCCGGGTTGAAAATCCTTGACCTGGCTGCGATTGGGGCAATGGCAAACAAACACAGCATCCTTTTGGCCGTTGATAACAGTCTGGCCACATTTGTCTCTCAAAAACCACTCGGATACGGAGCGGATTTTTCGGTTTTTTCCACCACAAAATTTGTCTCAGGTCACGGTAGCGTCACAGCAGGAGCAATTGTATCAAAAGAGCAGGTGTGGGCGGCAAAAATCAAGTATTTATCCAATGCCGAAGGAAGGGCCCAGAGTCCGTTCGATGCATTTCTTGTGTCGCTCGGATTGCCAACGTTACCATACCGGATGAGAATACAGGCGGAAAGCGCATTGAAAATCGCCATGTTTTTAACATCACATCCTGACGTAGTTGAGGTTAAATTCCCGGGACTGGCTGATCATCCGCAATATTTACTGGCAAAGCAGCAAATGCTGATCATACCATCCGTGTTAACGGTAAAACTTATTTCTCCTGCCAAAGCAGAACAACTGATTAGAAATACGGCATTGTTCGGAGAAAAAGCATCGTTCGGAACAGCCGACTCCAGGATGGAAATCCCATCAAAAATGAGCCATGCAAGCTTTTCCGATTCAGATCTGGCTGAAATTGGCCTTACCACCTCCACGGTTCGGATTTCCGTTGGCCTCGAAGACACACAGGACCTGATAAATGATATTACCAATGCATTAAAATAAAAGCTGAATCTATGAACCCTTATCTACTGCCTGTTCCGGCCGGGTTACCTCTTCCGTTGAATAATTTACATGCTGTATCTGTAAGCCTTCCAACGATGAAAGATGTGATCGGCTACGAGGAAAACAACATTGCAGTTATCAGTAAAATGGAATCGGGTTACCCACGCTTTTTCATGAATAAGCTGGTTGAAAAATTATCAGCTTTTCTCAGGGAGAAACACCAGATTTCAGATGAATTTGAGATGCTGCCATTGATGTCTCATCATTCGCTCGACATTGTTAAACGAAAATTTAACGACTCTTTTACATTTATTGACGAAAATGGGTGCATTTTTCTGCTGATCGGTAAAACAGACACCAACCTTCAGCCGGTGAAGGATTTTGTCAGGCATGCAGGAATTCTTCTTTCTTCCCGAAAGGCAGAGGATGTATTGTTTTCACTGGGATTAATTCAGGAAAAACAAAGCGAAGCAGTCCATGAAAACGCGGATGCAGCCGCGGTTATAAAAGGAAATTTATGGAATGCCTATGGCGCAGGGTCGTCTGAAAACGTTTTCCTGTGCAGCAGCGGGATGAATGCCGTTTACGCGGTATTTGAGGCAATAATAGGATTGACCCGGAACAAGGAGAAAAGTACCATTTTGCAGGCAGGCTGGCTTTATCTCGATACCCTGGAGATTATCCGGAAATTCAGCAGTAACAGCATGTTGATGACCTCTGTTACCGACCTTTCCAAACTGGAAGAAAAGATCATCAAAGATCATCAGGCCATTGGTGCTGTTTTTACTGAAATTCCCAACAATCCATTGCTCGAGTGCCTTGATCTGCCTCGGTTGTATGCAATTTGTCAAAAATACAACATTCCATTGATTGCCGATGCCACCATTGGCACGGCATACAATTTGAACATTCTACCCTTTTGCGACGTTGCGATTGAGAGTCTGACAAAGTTTGCCTGCGGAAAAGGTGATGTGCTGATGGGTGCCATCATCTTAAATCCATTGAGCTGGTTTGCCGGTGTTTTTGAAAAGCTGCTGTTGCCAAACATCATTGATCCTTATTCCAGGGATCAATCAAGGCTTGCATTGAACATTGAGGGATATGAAAACCGGGTGCAGACGGTTTCAGCGAATACAAAAGTGATCATTGATTATCTTGAAAAATCATCAGCTGTTAAGGAGGTACATTCTGTTTTACATGCAGCATCTCACGAAAATTTCTTAAAAATCCGTAGACATCCGGGCGCTTTGCCAGGACTTATTTCTGTCGTGTTCAAAAAGCAGCTGGTCTTTTATTATGACAAACTGAATATCCCCAAAGGCCCAAGCCTTGGAACAGAGTTTTCCCTTGCCATGCCTTATGTTTACCTGGCACATTATGACAAGGTAAAAACCCAGGCAGGCAGGGACGAACTTATTCAAATGGGATTACATCCTGAACTGCTCAGGATCTCGATAGGGATTGAACCGGTGGAAGAAATCATCAGCGCACTGAAAACTGCCGGGATTTAAAAAGTTTGTAACCACTCACCCCCTACAAATGTAGGGCATTAATTTGGGAAAGAGAATGC
>JBAXFM010000159.1:0-11554 GCA_037139855.1 Bacteroidota bacterium | reverse complement strand
GTCCAAAGGAAAGCAGAGAGGCTTGCTCCCAGCGGAAGACATTGCTGTAATAGGTAGGTACATAACCACTTGAGTCGGACGGGGCAGCAAGTATGTAATAATTGCCTTCAGGAACGAGGGTGAAATAATACACTCCGTTGGAATCGATCGGACATACATCAACATAGGGGTCGTAGTTCCCGGTGGTATCAAGGGAAATGATCATGGCCCGACCGGCAGCAACAGGGAAATTGCCTGCAAACACCTGTCCGTAAACATTATGGTAAACCACGCTGTCATCGACAACAATATCCTGGCAGAAGGTACTGGCGCAATAGCTGCCGGTGATGGTCAGGCAAACATGATAGGTGCCGGCAGCAGTATAGTAGTGAATCGGGTAGCGCTGGGTTGAGGTATCTCCATCCCCGAAATTCCATTGCCATTCCGTGGGGGTCCCGGTCGAAAGATCAGTGAATTGAACGGTCTTCGGGCCTGTCTGGAAACCTAACGTATAGGTGAAATTCGACTGGCAGGGGTAAACTGAATCCGTAACCAGAACAGCCTTTGAGCAGCTGTGCCAGGAGGCTGTATCCAGACTGCCTATGGTAAGTACTACCATGTACAAACCCGGATGCCGGTAGGTGTGTTGAGGGTTTTCAAGGGTGGATGTGTCACCATCCCCGAACTTCCAATACCAGTTTCCATTGGCTCCGGATGACTGGTCTTCGAATTGAATCGTTTTTGGGGTTTGGGTATTTGAATAACTGAAACTGGCGTTGAACAGGGTCGAATCAGCGAAACTGATGGTCTTTACAGTATTGCTTGTACAACCGGTAACATTGTTGGAGATGGAAAACAATATCAGGTAGTCCTGGGCTGTGCTGAAAGTATGAACAGGGTTTTCGAGGGTTGAGGTAGTCCCGTCTCCGAAATTCCAGAATGTGTGACTCACGCCGCCGGTCGATTTATTTTCAAACTGCACGGTGAGGTTTCCAGCGGGGGAAACTTTCATTTTTGCCTGGCAGGGCTGGATTAATTCGCAACTGATTGGAAAATCCTGCGTAAGATGCAGGTGGATCGGGCTGAATGAAGCCCAAAGCTCCATGATATGCATACAATCCTGAGTCCATACATAATAGGTGCCGGAATTTATTCCCGGTGGTAAAAGTACCGAATCAGCGTAAAAACCATTGCTGTTGCTGTAGGTGGTACGGGGGCCGTATAAAGTATCTTCAATACTCCAGGTAACTGCATGATTGGCCATTGGAATGCCTGTATTGACATTCGTTACCATACCGCTGATGCTTAGGTAAACCGGAGATTGTGATCCGACAACCAGGGTGGTACATTTGGTGTCAGAACAGGCGCTGTCAACCCCCTGAACGCTATGGCAAACAATGTAAGTTCCTGTTTGCGAAAAGATATGGGTGGCGTTTTGTGAGGTGGAGGTATTGCTTGAGCCACTCGCAGGGTCGCCAAAATCCCAGTGCCAGGCAATAATGTTTCCGGCAGATTGGTCATAAAAGTCGTAGACGGTATTAAAACTGGGCACTGACACGAAATCAGCCTCGCATGGGGAAGGGTAATAGCATAACACGAAATTAACAGTGAAGTGCAGGTTTGCGGGCGAATAGTTTAACACGGTCTGATGAAGAATGCTCTGGCAGTCTCTGGTACGCACATACAGGATACCCTGACTGTTGAGTGGAACCAGGACCGTGTCAATGTAATATCCATAGATGTTGGTCAGAAGGGTTTTGTTGTATGTCCATCCGCCTGCGGTGTCATTTGAGATGGTCACCACCTGGTATGGAACTGGATTTCCATTCGCCAGATCGGTGATGTGCCCGCTGATATGTACCAGGTTTTGCGTCATCGCCGGAAGCGCCAGTATCAGGAACAAAAACGGAAGAAATATCTTTTTCATGGTAAATAAAGTCTATAAAGTTACAACACATTCAAGGTAAATGGTTGCCTGTTAAACGATTTTGTTTTTCTTATTTCACTATTTTGCTATTCAACCCTTCAAAATTAAAACTTCACCACAAAGGCAGCTCGTACCCCCACAGACCATGGTTTGTTATTATTCACCGGTTTTTCATAAACAGAGTTAAAGTAATACCTCACCGAAGGTTCAACTTCTATCTGCATTGTTCTGGTCAAACGAATGGCACCGCTGAGACCGGCCATTATCTGCCAGTTCAGGTTCACCTGTTCGGGGGCAATGTCGTTGATACTGATAATCTTTTTATTGCCGGGGTCGTAAGCAGCAGATAATTGCTTGGATGTAAGCAGGATCGACATCACCGGCCCCATGCGTGCTCCAATGGTAATCAGATCCGTTTGCCAGAAATCATACCCCAGGATCATGGGAATCTGAAGATAAGTGTAACGCTTGACAACCTTGGGGTAGTCGAGTTTCATCAGACTGTCCCACACATCCTTTTTCGAAGTGTACATCGTCGGGATATAATTATGTGTCGGGTCATTCCAGGTGAAACTCATCGAATCCAGTTGATTGTATGCACCGATGAAATCATTGTACGCAACCACCAATTCATTGGTTCCTTTGCCAACCGATAACCCGGCTCCGGTTCGCACCGAGAACCTGTCAAAATGGAAAGTTCCTTCGATTCCGAAATTGTTGATGAATTTTGTTCCCTCAAGGGTATTGAACATCCATTCCGGCGTATAATATATGCCGATGGAAGGAATCCAGGGGCTGGTTCGTCCGGAAGCGTTTCTCGTTTTCTCTTTGGTTGCTGAAACAGGGACCGGGAGGGAATCAGATTTTTTTGTCATTTCATACGAGCCTGTATCTGAAACAACAGGATTGACCAATGAAGGATTTTGAACATTGACAGGAGCTTTTATTTCACCTTCCTGATATGTGTTTTCCTCTCCCGATGAAATATTATGTTTCTTTTCATTGATAACCCCCGCGATGGAAGGATCCGGCTGCAATGACTGCGCAGTTGTTTTATCATTTTGACCGGATAAAACAGGAACAGTTAATGTTGATTTTAAAGGGTTGTTTGTGTGTTTTGATGTATGGTCAGCTTTTGATAACTGTGTTTGATTGGTTTGCTTTGTTTGATTGGTTTGTGGTGTTTCATTGTAAACAATTGTTTTAAGTTGTTCTGATGAAGTTTGCGTTTGCTTGATTTGTTGTGTTCCTTTCACAGCAACAGAGGAGAACAGGTCTGAGCCCAAAGTCCATAGAACGATTTCAGCGCTTACCAATAAAAGCAATGCTGTAAAGAGGACCAATCCCTTTCTGCCTTTCTTTTCGGGAGGAGGCGTCAGCAAAGCATCCCTCAGGAAGGCCTTTTTAGCGGCATCCGAGGGGGTTATCTGATGATCTTTCAGGGCCTCCCTGAAGAAATCATCGGTTTTATCATACTTTTTCATAGGTCGGTGAATTTTTGACATTGACCAGTTGATTCATTTTTTTTCTCAGCAGGGCGCGGGCTTTTGAAAGCTGCGACTTGGATGTATTTTCGGAGCAGCCAAGAAGGTTGGCGATCTCCCGGTGTCCGTATTGTTCAAAAACGTAGAGGTTGAAAACCGTACGATACCCGGGAGGCAATTCACAAACAAGCTCCATGATTTTCTCCCGGTCCACCTGAAGGTAGATCTCCTCAGGGTCGCACTCTTCTTCGTCATGGAAATCGATTTTATCAAGAATAGGATCAATATCCACAAAGTTTTTCTCTTTCAGGCGGTTGCGTAAAAAATTCAGGGCCGTATTGATCATCAGTCTTCTCATCCATGATTCCAAGGATCCATCCACCCTGATTTTAAAGGTGTGAATTTTCTGAATGATTTTTATAAACCCGTCATGAAGGATATCTTCAGCATCATCCCGATTGCCGCAGTAGCGGAAGCAAACGCTGAGCAATGCAGGCGCATAGGCATCGTACAACGCCTCCATAGCGCCTGCATCCCTGGCAATTGCTTTTTTGATAAGTGCTTCCTCCACAAGAAATTTATATCCTATGTAAAGATAACACAAGTGTATCTATTGGTTGCCTGTAAAAGTTGATTATTTATCATTCGTCATTCGTCATTTGTCACTCGTCATTAAAAAAAAGAGGCTGCCGGAAACATTCCGGCAGCCCTTTTTTGCAAGTAGTAAAAGAATAGGTTAGTCTTTGATACGCATTTTATAAAATGAACGGTAAACAAAATATAAGGCAACGGCAAAAAATGCCATTCCGATATAATGAGCATATGGTCTGAAATGCACCGATAAGGCAATTTCCATGGCCAGCAATCCGAACAAAGTGGTAAACTTGATGATCGGGTTCATGGCAACGGATGAGGTATCTTTAAATGGATCACCCACGGTATCGCCAACAACGGAAGCAGCATGAAGTTCAGTTCCCTTTTCTTTCATGTCCACTTCAATCACTTTTTTCGCGTTGTCCCAGGCGCCGCCGGCATTGGCCATGAATATAGCCTGGTATAAGCCAAAGAAGGCAATGGAGATCAGGTAACTCACAAAAAGAGAGACCGGTAAAGCATAATTAAGCTTTTCTGCGCCGGTCATTGATTCCGTCAAACCGGTTGGAGAAGATAAAAAGGCAAAAGCCAGTGCAAATGAGAAAATGGCAATGAAAATATTTAACATGCCCTTTTGTGCATAAACGGTACAAATCTGAACGACCTCTTTCGATTTGGCTGTGTCGGCTTTTTTGGGAGCATTGGGGTCGAGATTGATGTTATTCTTAATATAGGCAACAGCGCGGCTTGCACCGGTTGTAACTGCCTGAATGGATGCGCCGCTGAACCAGTAAATGACCGCGCCACCCAGCAGGAATCCAAGAATGGTATAAGGATTCAGCAGGTTCAGGATCTGTTCGGGTTCAATACCCAGTGATTTCTTGATTACCAGGATCAGCGAGAAAATCATGGTAGTAGCGCCCACAACGGCGGTTCCGATCAATACCGGTTTTGCCGTGGCTTTAAAAGTGTTTCCGGCGCCATCATTGGCTTCCAGGTAATGTTTCGATTTTTCAAAATCAGGTTTAAATCCGAAATCCCTTTCAATTTCAGCCGAGATGCCCGGGACTTCCTCGATCAGGGATAATTCATAAATGGATTGTGCATTGTCGGTTACCGGTCCATAACTGTCAACGGCAATGGTTACCGGGCCCATGCCCAACATCCCGAATGCCACAAGGCCGAAAGCGAAAATGGATGGATAAATCATGAAGTCGCTTAAACCGAAAGTGCTGGCAAAATAGGCAATAAACATCAACAGGAAAAATACCATTCCCTGCCAGAAAGCGCTGAAATTACCGGCAACCAAACCTGAAAGGATGTTGAGTGAAGCGCCGCCTTCCTGGGAAGCTACAACCACTTCGTTCACATGGGTGGATTTGGGGCTGGTGAAAAGTTTGGTAAATTCGGGAATCAAGGCAGCGCCAAGGGTGCCTGCACTGATGATGATCGACAAAATAATCCATAGGTTGGTTGGAAGACCATTATATTGAATGTCCTTGATGGTTAAATAGCTGATTGCGAACGTAACAATGATTGATAAAATCGAAGTAATCCAAACAAGTGAAGTCAGGGGTTTCTCGAAATCCAGATCATCTACATGGCTGTATTTAGCCTTACTCATGGCGCCATTGATCCAGAATGAAACAATGGAGGTGATGATCATGAAAATTCTCATGACGAAAATCCAGGTAAGCAATTGAACCTGAACATTCACATCGTGAACTGCCAGTACAATAAACGAAATAAGGGCAACACCGGTTACACCGTATGTTTCAAAACCATCGGCGGTAGGGCCAACACTGTCACCGGCATTGTCGCCAACACAGTCGGCAATGGTACCGGGGTTCCTGGGATCATCTTCGCCAATTTTAAAGATCACCTTCATCAGGTCGGAACCAATATCAGCAATTTTTGTAAAAATACCGCCGGCGATTCTCAATGCTGAAGCGCCCAGTGATTCACCAATGGCAAATCCGATAAAACTTGCGCCGGCATATTCGCCCGGAACAAACATTAATATGATCAACATCATGATCAACTCCAGCGAAATAAGCACAACGCCAATACTCATTCCTGCGTTCAACGGAATGTTCAGAAGCTTGATCGGTTTCCGTTCCAGGGAAGCAAATGCCATTCGGGCATTGGCGAGGGTATTCATCCTGATGCCGAACCAGGCAACACTATAGGAACCAAGAATGCCGATAATTGTCCATCCTAAAATCATCAATACTCCACCGATTCCAAAGCTGGCATCCGAGAGCCATCCGAAATAAAATGCCACGGCTGAACCGATAAAAATAAAAAGGATCACTAAAAATTTTCCCTGCTGAATGAGATAGGTCTTTGATGTTTCGAAAATTACTTGTGCTACATCCAGCATGGATTTATGTGCACCGATTTTCTTTACTTTTAAAAATTGGAATAATCCAAACATAAAACCCGCCAAAGTGATCAAAAATCCCCAATAAAGGATGGATTGATCTCTTATTCCTGCAGGAATTACCAGATTTGCTTCGCCTGCCATTGTCAGAAATGGCAATAGCAAAGCCGTAAGAATTGTAGTGGCTCTTTTCATATTTACCTATTTAATTATTTAGAATGTTGACAAAAATAAAAAAAAAATGTGAAAACATATAATTTTTAAACAACTTTTGTCTGTTAGGGAAAATTCTTGTAGGTTTGTATTTGGGAAATCCCGGGAGTTAGAACATGGAAAAATTAAGGTTGGATATCATCGGAATGTCATACAGCCAATCGCAGAGCGGGGCTTATGCACTTATTTTGGGTGAGCGGGATGGTAACCGTCGATTGCCTATAATCATTGGGGGTTTTGAAGCTCAGTCGATTGCAATAGAACTCGAAAAGATCAGAACGCCACGTCCTTTAACCCACGACTTATTCAAAGCCTTTGCCGATGCCTATAGCATTGAAATTACGGAGGTTGTCATCAGCAAATTCAGCGAAGGTGTTTTTTACGCCAAACTGGTTTGTACTGATGGCGCCAAAATTCAGGAGATTGATTCCCGTACCTCCGATGCCATAGCCCTCGCCTTGCGTTTCAGTTGCCCTGTTTATACATACGAAAGCATCATGTCTGCCGCCGGAATTTTGATGGAAGAGGAAGCCGAGATGCTTAAACATGAAGAGCCTGCCCCGGAGGAAGTATCCAAAGAACAAGTTTCATTTACAGAAGCTACATACTCAGAATTAAAGGAGATGCTGCAAAGCGCCATCGAAAATGAAGAGTATGAAAAAGCCTCCAAAATAAGGGATGAACTCAACAAGCGCAAATAAATTAAAAAACTACGCATGGGCATTAAACAACGTCTGATCCTTCTGAATTTTTTACAGTTTTTCGTGTGGGGCTCCTGGCTGCTTACGATCGGGGCCTACTGGTTTCAAACAAAACACTGGACGGGCACTGAATTTGGCGCCATCTTCTCAACAATGGGAATTGCCTCCTTGTTCATGCCTGCCATCGCCGGCATCATTGCCGACAGATGGCTGAATGCCGAAAAGCTTTATGGAATGTTTCATATCATGGCAGCAGTCGTGCTGTTCATGGTTCCGAGGGTAAATGATCCTTCAACTATGTTCTGGGTCATGCTGATCAATATGTGTTTTTACATGCCAACCATTTCGCTCAGCATCACCGTGGCCTTCTCCACCTTGAAAAGTACAGGATTGGATATTGTAAAAGAATATCCTCCCATCAGGGTTTGGGGTACCATCGGGTTTATTGTCGCGCTTTGGACCATCAGCCTTACCGGTTTTGAAACTTCTGCCGCACAGTTCTATGTTGCCTCTGCCGCGTCGTTGTTTCTCGGTATCTATTCGTTCACCTTGCCTAAATGTCCGCCACTGGGTCGGGGCCATAAGAAATCCCTCGTCGACGCCTTCGGATTGAACGCCTTCGCACTGTTTAAAAACGGGAAAATGGCGGTCTTTTTCATTTTTGCCATGTTACTGGGGGCTTCTCTCCAATTAACAAATGCCTATGGGGATACTTTTTTACATGATTTTGCGAAAATCCCGGCATTCAAGGATTTAATTGCAGTGAAATACCCGGCAATCATCATGTCGATTTCACAGATTTCCGAAACGCTGTTCATCCTTACCATTCCATTTGTTCTCAGAAGATTTGGGATTAAGAAGGTAATGATCTTCAGCATGATCGCCTGGGTATTCAGGTTTGGCCTCTTTGGCTATGGTAACCCGGCCGAAGGTCTTTGGATGATCATTCTTTCCTGTATTATCTATGGAATGGCTTTCGACTTCTTCAATATCTCAGGTTCACTTTTTGTCGAAACGCAAAGCGATCCGAAAATCAGAGCCAGCGCTCAGGGCCTTTTCATGATGATGACCAACGGATTTGGCGCATTCCTTGGCAGCCGCCTCAGCGGTATTGTCATCGACAAGTATTTTGTATTAGCAGATGGAACGTTTAACTGGCACGGAATCTGGCTTACCTTTGCGGCATATTCCCTCGTGGTCGCCGTATTGTTTGCCATCCTTTTCCGCCATAAACACAATCCCAACGATTTTTCTGCAAACATTAACCATTAAACGCTACAAACATGATGGGGCTAAAGCCCATTTTGCCATTTGACATTTGACTTTTAACTTTTTAATTAAAATTGTCTTATGAAACAGTATCTTACACTCCTTGACCACGTTCTGGCCAACGGCGTTCAAAAAACCGACCGCACAGGCACAGGGACACTCAGCGTTTTCGGATATCAGATGCGGTTCGATCTGCGAGAGAGTTTTCCCCTGCTCACCACTAAAAAAGTTCACCTCAGGTCGATCATCCATGAACTGATCTGGTTCCTGCAAGGCGCTACCAATACGAAATATCTCACCATGAATAATGTGACCATCTGGGACGAATGGGCCGATAGAAACGGCAACGTCGGGCCAATCTATGGTTACCAGTGGCGCTCATGGGTGAAACCTGACGATACGGCGGTTGACCAGATCAAACAATCTGTTGATTCGATCAAAAACAACCCCGATTCACGTCGTCACATCGTCAGTGCATGGAATGTTGGCGAACTGGAGGAAATGGCTTTGCCCCCCTGTCATCTGCTGTTCCAGTTTTATGTTGCCAATGGCGAATTGTCGTGTCAGATGTATCAGCGAAGCTGCGATATTTTTCTTGGCGTTCCGTTCAACATTGCCTCCTATGCGCTGCTCACCATGATGATGGCCCAGGTAACCGGTCTCAAACCAGGTGAATTCATCCATACATTGGGCGATGCCCATATCTACCTGAATCATCTCGATCAGGTGAAACTCCAGCTGACCCGTGAACCATTGCCACCGCCGCAAATGAAACTAAACCCGGCAATTAAAAATATCGATGATTTCCATTTTCAGGATTTTGAATTGATAAATTATCAATCACATCCTCATATCAAAGGCGACATCTCTGTTTGATTTTGCCATTTAACTTTTGCATTTTGCATTTTGACTTTCGCATATGATTTCAATCATCGTCGCCATCGCCGAAAATATGGCCATCGGAAAAAACAATGACCTGCTCTGGCATATTCCCGCCGATCTGAAACGGTTTAAGAAAATCACCAGCGGTCATCCGGTGATCATGGGCAAGCGTACGTGGGAATCGCTTCCGCGCCGGCCATTGCCAAACCGTCGTAATATTGTGATCACCGACCTGAAAGGGGAGGAGATCGAAGGGTGTGAAATGGCTTATTCCATCGGGGAAGCAATCAGCAAATGTGATCCGGCAGAGGAAAACTTTATCATTGGCGGCGCTTCAGTTTACAGGCAATTTTTACCCCATGCCGACCGTTTGTATCTTACCATGGTTCATAAATCCTTTGATGGGGACGTTTTCTTCCCTGAAATTGATTTTTCTCTTTGGAAACTTATCTCAAAAGAAGAGGTCCCCAAAGATGAAGTGACCGGTTTTGATTACGCAAATGAAATCTACGAACGGAATTTATAACCTATGTGTTTATTTCTAAAGAAAAAGGAGCTGTATTTCATTACAGCTGCTTTTACACTTGTTTTGCTCTCCGGATGCAAGAAAAATCATGAATACGATTTGCGGCCAAATCTGAATGCAGCCAATGATCAGATATTGGCTAACCGGCCGTTCCTGTATGTTTTCCAAATGCTGGTGAAAGCAACCACCGACTCGCTGTTGCAAACAACACTCCATGCCACCATAGATGGGTCAAAAGTTACCCTGGATTCAAAAAAACAAAAATACATCTTCGCTTTTCAGGGCGAAAAGTCTGACGACAGTGTTACAAGAATTGGATCATTCACTGCAATGGTCGACTCAGGTTTTTTTCATCAGGGAACCGTAATCAGCATGACCTTTCAGGGGTACGCCGAAGATGGCCACCTGGTTACAGGCCATGACAGCATCGTTTGCAACGGGATTTTGAATGGGACCTGTGTTTATCATGATTTCATCACCGGTGCTGTGATCACCAAGGACTCCGTTCGTATCATTCAATTCAGTGCCGGATATGAAATTTCTGTCACCCCGTCCGCCGTTTTCCAGGGGATAACCCAATCAGTCATCACCTGCATTGGAACTTCCAGCGGAATTTCATCCGGAGGTTACCCTTTCACCGCCGGCATTACCAGTCCGGTTACCCTTAACGAATTTTGTCCCTGGATATCCGACGGGGTCATCTCCTTTTCCATTCCCGGAGCGGACATTCCCACGGGAACCATTGAATTTATGGGCAAAACAAGTTGCAACGGTAAGGTTAACTATAATTTTGAAGGCAATTCCTACTCTTTGCTGATGAAGAACAGCAACCTGCTGAATTAGGTTTTCCGCTTCTGAACCCTTCAAGATTGCCAAAGTTGGCTTTGTTTCTCAAAAGTCGTTTTCCTGCCCAGTCAAACCGTACAAGGTTTTTCATTTTATTGTCAGATTGGTCAGTTCTTTTAATTCCTTTTTTGTAGCCCTGAAAGGGTGGAATCTTTTAACACAGGGTGAAGCCCTGTGTATTATGAAAAAAAAAGAGGCTGTCTCATCCTTTTGAGACAGCCTCTTCGAATTAATGCTGATATGTTTACAAGGGTTAATTTGTTTTAATCAGCTTGATCGTACCGTTATACTCACCGGCCACCACCTTTACAAAATAGAGTCCTGCCGGGAATCCGGCGATGGAGAGTTCATACTTCTTTTGGCCGGTTAACTCCTTTGTCATCACCTTCTCCCCATGCATTCCATAAATGGCAATCACTACGTTGCTTCCGGGGGAACCGCCAATTTGCTCGAGGGTAAATTTACCGGTCGTCGGGTTGGGGCAGAGTTTGAAGGATGCTTTTAGCAACATCGCCTCAGGATCTTCTTCGCCGGTTACCACAGTGACAATAGAAGGAGCCTGCTGTCCGCAATACGGCCCGTTGGGAGCAATCTTACCAAGCATATACCCACCGGATACAACCGTTGTTCCCGGCAGATAGAGGATATTCTGCCCGGCGATCATGGTTGCCTGGCCTCCGTCGTTCACCGTGAATGTAGTTCCGCCACCGGCCACCGTGATGGTTTGGGTAGCATCGTAACAAGTGATTT
>JBAXFM010000158.1:0-11558 GCA_037139855.1 Bacteroidota bacterium | reverse complement strand
AATTGTTGATTTTTCCATCACCATTGCGGTCAACATACAAACCTTCGATGGGTTTATCATTGGCATCATAAACCTGCTGATAAACATAATAAGAGTAAATCGGGTAACCAACACTCTGAATCTGGATGTTATTTCCAACACCACCACTGATAAGTCCCACAGGAACACCCGCGTAAGTGGGGTCTTCAACCTGTGTCAGTTTCGTGATTTTATTTTTATTGAAAGCTGCGTTTACACCAATGTCCCATTTCCAGTCGGCGGTAACAATCGGTTTGCCGCTCAGGCTGAACTCAAATCCCCTGTTTTCCATGTCACCTACGTTGGTCACAATGTAGTTGGTGAGATTCGTACCGGCAGCCACCGGGATTTTATTGATCAGGTCGGTGGTTTTACGGATGTAATAATCAGCAGATCCTGTGATTCTGTCCTGCAGGAAACCAATGTCAATACCAATGTTCGTGGTTGCGGTGGTTTCCCATTTGATGCCGGCATCATAACCATTCGGGCGAAGGGTGGTGTACCACACATTGCCAAACTGATACATGGCATTGATGTCGCCTGAAGTATAGATGGGAAGATAGGGATACCAGTTGTCCATAATATCCTGCTGACCGGTTTTACCCCAGCTTAAACGGAGTTTCAATTGTGAGAGCACTTTTGAATCCCTGAGGAAGGCTTCTTCGTTGATTTTCCATGCAAAAGCTGCTGACGGGAAAAGTCCCCAGCGGGTACTCTTTGAGAATTTCGATGACCCGTCATCACGCAGTGTGAAGGTAAGGAGATACCTGTTGGCCAGGGTGTAATTCAACCTGCCATAGAAAGATACCAGGTAATACTCTTTTTTCATGATGTCGGTTTTCATGTGGGCAGTGTCGTGGGGCACATTATTATTATAGGTATTGTTCTCCACATAAAAATGTTGCCATGAATAACCGGCCATCACATCAAATTTGCTTTTTATACTCTTTACGTCTTTTACATAATTGAGGTAAAAATCGAGTAAGCTGTTTTTCTTGGTCTGGTCGTATTTGTTGTCGGTACCTTTGGCAAGCCAGGTCCAGGTAGCTTCCAATGGCACATAAACCGTTCCGTTGCTCTTGGTATAATCGAAACCAAGGTTCAGGTTTACATGTAAATCGGGTAAGAAGTGGAGTTTGTAATCAATCTGGGCATTGCCTAAGAACCGATTTACTTTTGATTCATCGTTCTTGAGTTCCAGCAGTGCAACAGGGTTTGGGGAACCCATTTCAACAGGTAATGTATCTCCTGGCTGGAGCCATGCCCAATATCCGCCAAACCGGTTGGTAGCTGTCACTGGTTTAGTCGGGTCAAAATTGAGCGCTCCGCCGATGGCGCCCTGATCTGCAAAATGATTCTTCTCATTCATGTATTTTGCATTCAGGTTAACCTTCAGATAGCTTTTGAAAAAAGTCGGATTGAGGTTCAAACCGGCAGTAATACGCTTCATGTTATCCGTTTTCAGGGTTCCGTTCTGGAGGGTATACCCTATAGAAACCCGGTAAGGCATGGTGCTTACAGCGCCCATAAAGGCCAGATTTTGATCAGTGCTGAAAGATGACCTGTAAATTTCTTTTTGCCAGTCGGTGGAAGTGGTGCTGTTGGTGTCGAGGAGACCCATAACATCGGCACGACCAGGATATCTTTGTTTTACAAGTGTACGAAATTCATCGCCATTGAGTACGCTGATGGTCTTGGGAACCGTTGCCAGAGAAACATTTCCGGAATATTCCAAACCGAATTTCTTGCTTCCTGCAGTACCCTTTTTGGTGGTGATCAGGATGACCCCGTTGGATGCGCGTGACCCGTAAATAGCAGTGGCCGAAGCATCTTTCAATACCACATAGGTAGCAATATCATCGGGATTCAACATACTCAGTGATCCACGGGCACCGGATGTACCGGCATTGTCGATAGGCACTCCGTCAACAACAACAAGAGGATCATTGGACGCATTGATGGATGAACCACCTCTGATTCTGATGACAGCGTCACCACCGGGCGTTCCGCCGAGGGTTGTAACCTGTACACCTGGAATTCTGCCAACGATGGCTTGTTGCGGTGAATTGATTCTTCCCTGGTTGAAATCTTTTTCCCCAAGGGTAGAAACAGAGCCTGTAGCATCCTGCCGTTTGACCGTACCATAACCGATAACGACCAATTCATTAAGACTTTGCACCCCTGTTGCCAGAGAAATGTTTAGTGTTTTCTGACCGGTATACGTAATTTCCTGTGTGGCATATCCAACATAAGAGATAACCAACACATCATTCGCCTTAACCTTAAGCGAATACTTACCGTCGATATCAGATACTGCACCGGTACTTGTGCCTTTAATAACAACTGTTGCTCCGGGAATTGAACTTCCGTCTGATGCATCTGTCACGACCCCTGTTAGTGCAACCTCCTGTGCATAACCCACCGATGCCGCTGCAAAGGCAAGGAAGAGAAGCAGATAACGCAACCATAGTACACGTTTCTTCATAAATTTAATTTTAACTGGTTTAACATTCCGTTTGTTGATGAGATATTTATTTGAATTAATATATTTATGCGGTGCAAATTAACAAAAAATTAACGTTACTGTATTAAAAATGTTCAATAGTTTAACATTTCACAAATAAAATTTGGTTAACGCCTTTAAAATCAGAATAATTTTATGACAGATAAATAATTTTGATGATCAAAATTTATAGACTGTTTTCATATAAGCTGCGGAGGGCAATACATTTCCCGTAAAATCAAATAAAGTGCAATTATCCCAGGCCGAACCTACTCCCCACTTGTCGGGCATTGTCGAGGTAATCCAGGCTGGTTCCCAGTAATGAAGTCCGGTGCCGCCTCCATTGATGATGGCCTGGGTCAGCGCCTGAAGATATTTGAGCTGGCCCTCTTTCGTCAACGGGTAGCCTGCCACACTATCGGCTTGCCCGATAATATTTTTATAGGTATCGCCATCTTCTCCCGTCCAGGGATAGGCTGTTTCGACCACCATGACCTGCTTATTGTATTTCGTTCTGATCTCCCGGATGGTATTGGTGAGAACATCCATCCGGCTAACGGTTGACCATTTGGCATAATGGGAAATTCCAACGATGTCAAAATCCGTTACTTTCCCCTTATTTACCACGCCATCGATCCACCAGCCTACATTTTGCATCTGGGCTACATGAAGGATGATCCTGGGCTTGATGGCTGCGGTTTTCGAAAAATCACGGACTGCCCTGATGCCTGAATTCAACAATTCGCCAAAGGGAATATAGTTATTATTGGTAACCTGCCCCACCGGAAACAACATTCCCGGATTGGTTTCATTGCCAACCTGAACCATCTCGGGGGTAAGACTCTTGCTTTCAAGATATTTGAGTACTTTCATGGTATAATTGTACACAGAATCCTTCAGCACAGTCATATTTAACCCTGCCCATGCAGCCGGGGTTTCCTGATGATCAGGATCGGCCCAGATGTCGGAGTAGTGAATGTCGAGATTAACAGCCAACCCGGCGTTTTTTGCCCGCCGGATGGTCTTCTCCACATCAATAAGGTCACTGTACAATTTTCCACCGGTTAACTGCCCGACCCATGCCGGATGGTGCCACAACCTGACTCTGACCGTATTGGCTCCGTGATTTTTCATGATGACAAACGGATCGGCCACTTTCGCCGAATCACGATACACACCGCCAAAATCTTCAATCTCATTTACATATGAAAGATCAACCCCCATGCTGAATTGGTTCCAGACGTATGGTGGCTTCGGAACAACCACAATAGCAGGCGGGTCGACCCTGGTTTGCTGACATGAGGAGAGGACAGGCAGAAAAATTAAGAGATAAATTAATACTTTTTTCATGGTTTGGCAGGATTGATTTAATGATCAAAGGTATTAAATTTGTCAACATTAATTTTTAGGTGAGTAAAGGTTTAAACATTGTTTTAATCAAATGCCGAAGGCATGATATTTTTATAGCAAATTAAGGGCAAAGACCAACCCAAATGCCGAAGGCATGGCATTATTATGTCACCACTTCGTGGTTTATAATACTTTGCAAGGCGTGATCCTATAAAAATGTCAACCCTTCCGGTTTAAAGGTTCAACACTTGATTCGCATTTTTATAACAATATAACTATGAAGAAAAGTATCCTGTTTGTCCTCATATCCCTGGTTTCAATCGTAATTCCATTGACCATGAAATCACAGCCCATCAGTCAATCCCAATACATAGTGATCGCTCCTGTACCTCAGAAACTTGAATTGTTGCCTTTTGGGGATATTAAACCTCGGGGCTGGCTGAAAACACAGATGCAGAAAGATATGGACGGCTTTGTGGGGCATCTTGACAAGCTTGTTCCCGACCTCATGAGCGACAGCATTTATGGCAAAGAGCGGCTGACCCATGCTGTAACATCGAAGAATGTCGGAAATATTGGCATTGACATGGACCCGCAATATCTCTGGTGGAACAGCGAAACGCAGTCAAACTGGCGCGACGGATACATTCGTAACGCTATATTACTCGACGACAAGGCTTATCTGGCCAAAGTTGAAAAGTACATCCATTATATTCTTTCAACCCAGGATCAGGATGGTTACCTTGGCATCTACGCCCCTGACCTCCGATACAAATTCCAGGATGAGAACGGTGAATTGTGGGCAAAAACAACCCTGCTGCGCGGGTTGCTTGCCTGGTATGAATACACAGGCAAACCGGAAATACTCAAGGCTATTGAAAAGTCAGTAGCGGATGTGATGACCCATTATCCTGCCGGAAATTCTTCTCCGTTCAAGTCTGCCAAACCATTTGCAGGTGGAGTTACGCATGGTTTAATGTTCACCGATGTGCTCGACCGGTTGTATCAAATAACCGGAAATGAAGCATACCTGACCTATGCACTGTTTCTCTACAAAGATTTTTCAGAGAATATCCTGGACGAAGATGCCCAGTACCCCAAAATCATCGACACAAGCTATCAATTGAAGGAGCATGGTGTCCATACCTATGAACAATTGCGCTCCCTGGTGGTTGCCTGGTATGCATCGGGAAATCCAGCGTTGAAAACAGCCATGGATATTTATCTTAAGCGCATCCGGGAATGTTCAGCACCTTCCGGGGGACCCATTGGCGATGAATGGGTTGGCGGAAGAAAAGCAGATGCCACCCATACCGGATATGAATATTGTTCCATCCAGGAACTGATGGACGGTTACTGCAACCTTTTCCAAAAAACAGGTGAGCCCGGATTTGGCGACCAGGTGGAAAATATTTTTTTCAACGCGGCACAGGGGGCTCGACATCCTGAACAAAGTTGCATCGCCTATTGCAAAACCGACAACTCATTTTCAATGACTGGCTCAAAAAACGGAGAGCCCAATGCGGATGGTAAACAAACCCGGTTCAAGTATTCACCGGCACATCAGGATGTTGCTGTATGTTGTGTACCCAATGCCGGTCGTATTTCACCATATTATATCAGGTCGATGTGGATGAAAGACGCTGAAGGATTGGTGGCGACCATGTCGGGACCCTGCGAACTTCAAACAACAGTCAACGGTGAAAAAATCAGGATTGTCGAAGAAACCGGTTATCCCTTTGGATATACCATCCAATACCATGTATTAGCAGAAAAGCCGGTTTCATTCGTGTTGAAAATCAGAAAACCGGGATGGGTAAAAGGCTTTACAGTTGATTGTGCCTATACAGAACAAAACGGTTTCATCATCATCAGCAAAATCTGGAGCGGCACGATGCATGTCCGGATTGATTTCTATCCTCAAGTTGAAGTCAAACAGGATCCAAACCATGAATATTTTTTCACTTATGGGCCACTGGTTTTCGCCTTGCCAGTTGAAAGCCATGAAATTGTTTCGAAAACATTTTCTTTCGGAAGTTTACAAGATCTCCGGTATTCACCGGTTAACCTGGTAAAATTTCAATACATGGTCCAAAACAGCCCGGCAGTCTTTGCAAGGGATTTGACCAACCCCGGAAAAACCTGGCAGAGCATTGAACTTAAAACCATTCTGATAAATGAGCAAACCGGGAAACCTGAGGTGGTAACCCTGAAACCACTGGGAGCTACAATCTTACGGCAGATGACCTTTCCCGCACCTCCATTGCATCTCACATCCGGCTGGGTAAGGCGCTTTGAAAATTTCCCTTCCAATTTCGTGGATGCACGGAATGTGGATGTGTGGTTACCCGACGGATATGACCCCAAAAAAAGGTATGCGGTATTATATATGCACGACGGACAAATGCTTTATGACTCAACCTCTAACTGGAACAAACAGGAATGGGGTGTTGACGAAGTAGTTGGAAACCTCCTGGCCAAAAAGAAGATCAGAGATTGCATCGTAGTTGGCATCTGGAATAACGGACAATACCGTCACAGTGAATATTTTCCGCAAAAAATCGTCGATCAGATTCAACCGCCATCCCACGATATAATTGTTCATCAACAGCTTAAAGATAAACCGCAGGCAGATAATTACCTGAAATTCATCGTTAAGGAGCTGAAACCGTTCATCGACAGCAGCTTTTCAACAAAAAAAACACTGGAAAATACCTTTGTCATGGGATCCAGCATGGGCGGACTAATCTCAATTTATGCACTTTGCGAATATCCGGAAGTGTTTGGAGGCGCTGCCTGCCTTTCAATTCATTCCCCCGTTGCCGCCCCGGAGCTGATCGGCGGCATTAAAATGACAGATGCTGCGAGTAAGTTCAGGGAATACCTGGACAAAAACCTGCCGAAGGCCAATACGCGGAAAATTTATTTTGATTTTGGCAGCAAAACACTGGACAGTCTGTACAAACCATACCAGGATCAAATTGACCAGATCATGAAAATAAAAGGTTATACCTCCGGATACTGGATCACCCGTGAGTTTCCGGGAGAGGACCATTCGGAACGCGCATGGCATCGGAGGCTGGATATACCGATGATGTTTTTGCTGGGGAGATGAGGACCTCATCCCCCAACCCCCTCTCCTAAAGGAGAAGTGGAGATTCCCTCTCCTTTAGGAGAGGGTTAGGGTGAGGTGCTTTTTCAGAAGAACTTAAACCAAACTATCTATTTATGAAACGTTTAACATTAATCACGCTGACCTTAATCAGCATTTGCAGCGCTGCAACAGCTCAAACCAACGACCCCGGTTTCACCCAACCACCCTCCTGGGCCAAACATGCCATCTGGTATCAGATTTTTGTGGAACGGTTTTTTAATGGCGACCCATCGAATGATCCCAAACCTGAGAACATCAATATTCCACCCATGAACATGATCGCGCCCGCCGGATGGAGTGTTACCCCCTGGACTCAGGATTGGTACAAACAGGAAGATTGGGCCGTGAAAACAGGCAAGCCCTTCAATGACATGGTTCAATACCGCCGGCTTGGGGGTGATTTGCAGGGGGTGCTTGACAAACTGGATTATCTGCAGGAGCTGGGCATCACCGCGCTATTCATGAATCCATTGAACGATGCGCCATCGCTGCATAAATACGATGCACGGAATTATCATCACATCGATGTCAATTTCGGACCCGATCCGGTCGGCGACAACAAAATCATTGCCGCTGAAACCCCCAGCGATCCGGCCACCTGGAAATGGACGGCTGCTGATAAACTCTTCCTAAAGCTGGTAAAAGAAGTGCACAAACGTCATATGAAAATCATCATGGACTTTTCGTGGAATCATACCGGCGTAATGTTTTGGGCATGGCAGGATATTTTAAAGAACCAGGAAAAATCGATCTACAAAGACTGGTACACCATCAAATCCTTCGACAATCCCGTCACCCCCAAAAATGAATTTTCCTATACCGGATGGGCGGGTGTTGAAAGTCTGCCGGAATTGAAAAAGGTGAATGTCACCACCAACAGGGTGAGCGGATATCCTTATGAGGGAGATATCAATCCCGGAGCCAAACAACATATTTTCGCGGTAACAAAAAGATGGCTGGCCCCGGATGACGATACATCCAAAGGCATTGACGGGTTCAGACTTGATGTGGCTGACCAGATAGGGTTGGTATTCTGGCGGGATTTCCGGAAATTTGTGCGTTCCATAAAATCCGATGCTTATCTGGTTGGCGAGATATGGTGGGCGAAATGGCCCGACAAACTGATGGATCCCTTACCCTATACCCAAGGAGACATCTTTGATGCCGTAATGTTTTACCAGGTGTATAAGCCGGCAAGGTATTTCTTCACTGGCAAGGTGTCAGCCCAGAATCTGCGCGACAGCCTGGAGTATCAGTGGAACCGCCTTCCCGAGGCCAACCGCTATGCCATGATGAATGTTTCGTCATCGCACGATGCCCCACGGCTGCTCACCGATTTTTACAATCCGAACAAATATAAATACAAGGCAACCCCGAATGATGATCCCGGGTATAAAACCGGCAAACCGGATAAAGAAACCTACCAGCGGTTAAAACTTTACCTGGTGCACGAGTTTACCACTATCGGGGCGCCCCAGATATGGAACGGTGAGGAGATGGGCATGTGGGGCGCCGATGATCCGCATTGCCGGAAACCATTGTGGTGGAAGGAATTCACTTTTGAACCTGAAACCAGAAATAATTTTCAACCGGGAGAAAAATTGTATGACCCGGTGGGATTCAACCAGGAACAGTTCGACTGGTACCAAAAACTCATCAAAATCAGAAAAGAAAACCCGGTACTGGAAACAGGCAAAATCGCTTTCCTGGTAACGGATGGTAATAAACTTGCCTATAAAAGATATGATGCCGACAATGAGATCATCGTGATATTTAACATGGAATCAACGGTACAAGCTTTTGATTTGCCCGGAAATAACAAGTATATCAATATTTTAACGCATGAAATCGTCAAAGGCAAACGGGTTACCGTTAATTCGCTGACGGCTGCCATTTTGAAGATGGTGAAATAGCTAATAAATAATCAGTTTATATGAAATCAGACAAAAACACCTCACCCCCAGCCCCCGAAGCCCCTCCCCCTACCCCCTCCCCAAAGCAGGGAGGGGAATTCTGCCTCACGGCAGATCGGGGTTTATCAAATGTTATCAGGTATAGTCGCACATCTCCCCCCTCTCCGTCTGGGAGAGGGGCCGGGGGTGAGGTATTTCCGGGGAATGGGGCCGGGGGTGAGGTATTCAAATCACTCATGATTCTGGTTCTGGTGCTCCTTTCCCTGTTCACCCATGCCCGCGAAGTCATCACCCTTCAATCGAACTGGAAATTCGCCAAAGGTCCTCAGGAAAACGCCTGGAAGGTGAATTTCGATGATTCGAAATGGGAGCAGGTTTCCATTCCGCACGACTGGGCCATTTCCGGACCCTTTATCCCCGACGGGAATGGAAATACCGGTAAACTTCCCTGGAAAGGGGAAGGATGGTATCGCAATGCACTCGACATTCCTGCTGCATCCAAAGGAAAATGTATTTACCTCGTTTTTGACGGCATCATGTCCTCCCCTGAAATTTTTATCAATGGGAAGCTTGCAGGCAACTGGGATTACGGGTATAACTCTTTTTACCTCGACATCACCGGGTTTGTTCAGCCAGGCAAACCCAATATGCTTGCCATTCATGCCGACACCCGCAATCACGACAGCCGGTGGTATCCGGGGGCGGGAATCTTCCGGAAAATAAAGATGATTGTGGTCAACCCGGTGCATGTCGCTATTTGGGGAACCCAGGTCACCACCTCGGTGGTGAATGCTCATCAGGCAGAGGTGAAGACCATTACGACCGTGGTTAACAAACCTGCAACATCCGCGAATGATGTGCAGGTCGAAAACATCATCTTCGACCCCGCAGGCAAAGAAGTTGGCAGAAAACTGGTCAAAGGCCAGATAGCCGGCGGTGAACGTTATAATTTTAGCATGACCATTCCCGTATTGGCGCCCGAAAGATGGGATGTAAATAACGGCAATCTATATTCGGTTAAAACCATCGTCAGCACAGGTGATGAGATTGTTGATACCTATGTTACCTCATTTGGTATCCGAACCATCCGGTTTACGGCAGATGATGGATTCTATCTGAACGAACGGCGCGTACAATTGAAAGGCGTCAACCTGCATCATGACCTTGGTCTGCTGGGTGCAGCCTTTAACCTTCGCGCCATGCAACGCGAGCTTGAATTGTTGAAGTCGATGGGATGCAACGCAGTGAGAACCAGTCACAATGTTGCCGCGCCAGAGCTTTTAGATCTTTGTGACCAAATGGGATTACTGGTATTTGACGAAGTGTTCGACAAATATGATCAAAAAGCCGACATCAGCGTTAACACCGATTTTGAAGAATTTGCCGCCCGGAATATCCGGAATTTCATGACACGCGACCGCAACCATCCTTCCGTGTTTATCTGGAGTGTGGGCAATGAGATGGGCGATGTGCAAATGAATATCAACAATGGTTTTGAACGGTTAAAAACCATGTTGAAATATGTGAGGGCGTATGATGATTCCAGGCCCGTTACCATGGTATGCGATAACCGCAACAGCGCTGAAAAACGTCATTTTGACTATTATGATGTTCATTGCTGGAACTATGGCCGCCGGTACGACCTGGCCCGCCAGATGGAACCCAATAAATCGGTGATCATCAGCGAATCAGCTTCAACGGTAAGCACCCGCGGTTTCTACGAATTGCCTTTGCCCCAAAAGAAAACGGACTTCACCAAATCATTACAGGTAAGCTCCTATGATTTGAATGCCCCGGACTGGGCCGAAATTTCGGACGATGATTTCATGTGGCAACAGGATGAACCCTATGTTGCCGGTGAGTTTGTATGGACCGGGTTTGATTACCTGGGCGAACCAACACCCTATTCCAACGAATGGGCGAAAGAGCATGGCTTCTCCGATAATGAGGCTTCACATAGTTCATATTTTGGCATTTTCGACCTGTGCGGCATTCCCAAAGACCGGTATTATCTCTACAAAAGCTATTGGAATCCGGGAGAAACCACCATTCATATCCTGCCGCATTGGAACTGGCGAGGGAAAGAGGGCTCGATCATCCCGGTTTTTGTTTACACCAACGGTGATTGTGCCGAGCTTTTTCTCAATGGAAAATCGTTGGGCAAAAAGTGTAAGAACCCCATTTCGAAAAATTCAGTGGATCGGTTCCGCCTGATGTGGAATGAGGTAACCTATGAACCGGGGACACTGAAAGCTGTTGCTTACAAGGCTGGACAAATCATCGGTGAAAACACCATGAAAACAGCCGGGGAACCTTATCAGCTTAAGCTGACCCCCGACCGACCGACCATTCAGGCTGATGGAAATGACCTCTCTTATGTTTTAATCGAAGCATTTGATAAAAGTGGCAATCCGTGCCCGCTGGCAGACAACCTGGTTGAAATAACCCTTACTGGTCCGGGCACCATCGCCGGGGTAGGCAATGGCAACCCCCAGTCAATGGAATCATTCCAGGCCAGCAAGATTCATCTGTTTTACGGGAAGGCCATGCTGATCGTCAGGTCGGCGGAGAAAAACGGGGAAATCGGGATTACTGCCACCACAGGTGGATTGACTAAAGC
>JBAXFM010000157.1:0-11926 GCA_037139855.1 Bacteroidota bacterium | reverse complement strand
GATTTTGATTGCTGCCCGGCCGAGTATGGGAAAAACTGCTTTTGTTCTGAACGTGGCTCAACATATGGCAACGCGGGATAATAAATCGGTAGCCATCTTCAGCTTGGAAATGCCTGCGGAACAGCTGGCCATGCGCATGTTGTGCGCGGAAGGACTGATTGACAGTCAGCGCTTTCGCGTGGGGGATCTGACCAACGATGAATGGAAGAAACTTGTGGATGCTGCCGACCGGTTATCCGGCTCCCCCATTGTCATTGATGATACTGCCAACATCAGCGCGATCGAACTGCGCAACAAAGCCCGGCGCATCAGTAAAGAACACGGTTTGGACTGTGTGATCATCGATTATCTTCAGTTGATGGATGGCGGTGCGCGTAGCAAAATCGACAATCGTCAGCAACAGATTTCCGAGATTTCCCGGTCCCTGAAGGCGCTGGCCCGTGAGCTTCGCGTTCCGGTCATTGCACTTTCCCAGCTCAGCCGAGGCCCGGAGACACGACAATCAAAACGTCCGATGCTAAGTGATTTGCGGGAATCGGGATCTCTTGAACAGGATGCCGATTTGGTGGCTTTTCTTTATCGTGAGGATTATTACAATCCCGAAATCGAAAAGAAAAATGTAACGGAACTGATTATTGCCAAACATCGCAACGGTCCGACGGAAACAGTGGAATTGTATTTTCACAAGAATTACACACGGTTTACCGACTATAACCCGCCTGGGAATTAGATAAAGAAAGAAGATGGCATGAGAAGTATTAACCGATTCAAACGAATAAGTTTGGGGAAAGGAGGTGCTATATTAGCTGCTGGCATACAGACAGTGAGGTGGGAATATATCCAAAGCTGAGAGCGTGGAGAAGCTGAATAGCGCCAGTAATTAGCAGGAATTAACAATGTATCATCGAACTTCATACTAACACAATTGATACTAACACTACAACGTAGTTTGTTTTTTTCACTTTAACTATAGACATTTGAGTCATACTGTTATAGCTTTATCATAGGGATTCGGTTTCGCTATCAGACTATCCCAGGATGGATCAAACATGGATAATTTTTCGCTGGATCAAAGGCCTATTGTGGGCGTGCTACGAGATTTCCAACCACTCTCCTTTGTTATGGTAACGACAAAAGAAGAGGATTTATTGTGGAATCACATGGTGCGCACTTGGCACTATCTTGGCTATCAAGCCATGATCGGACCCAGAATCAAATACCTGGTTTTATATCAAGATACACTCATAGCCGCGATAAGCTTTAACCAAGCTTCCTTGCGACTGGGTGTTCGCGATGCATGGCTTGGGCTAAAGCATGAGCATATCCGTAAATTGCTCCCGCATATTTTGAACAACAACCGTTTTCTCATCCTGCCCTGGGTTAGAATTAAAAATCTTGCATCCCATGTGTTGGCTAAAGCTCTCCATTTACTCAAGACGGATTGGCGTGTTTTATATGGCGTAGAGCCGTACGCTGTAGAGACTTTCGTCGATTTTAACCGATACGCCGGCACCTGTTACAAAGCTGCCAACTGGCGATATATGGGTCAAACCCGAGGCTTCGGCAAGAGGGGAAAAGCCTTTGTGTTTCACGGTAACCGAAAAGGTGTCTTTTTTTACTTGCTGAATCAGAAACTTCTAAGCCGGCTAATTTCCCAATATCCTCCGCGACCACAACGAATTCCCCGGCTTCCTTCGCGCAAACCGAATCCCAATTTGGTGAAACGTGCGAGGGTGTACAATATGTTACTGTGCGAACAGGACTGGAGTCCCGAGGTGATTGCCGAAATCGGGCTGAAACCGGCAGCAATTGAAGAGTTGGGCCCGTTATTGAATGAGTATATGGGCGCCTATTCGGCCTGCTATTCTCGCTCAGACCAGCAAGAAAACGGTGAAACTTACGTCAAGGGTTTACTGAGCGACCTGGCAAGAAAAAGTATTGAGCCGATCGCGTTGCGGTATCGGGACGAAAAGGCCGTTCGCACCCTGCAATTGTTTCTGAAAGATTCGCCGTGGGATCACGAAAAAATGAAATGGCTTTATCAGCAGCGAGTTTTATCGTTAGCCAACGATCCGAATGGCATGTTCACCGTCGATGGGTCGGATTTTGCAAAGAAAGGGAATAAATCCGCCGGTGTTCAACGTCAGTATTGCGGGACCAAAGGAAAAACTGACAATTGTCAGGCAGGCGTTTTTGTGGGGTACGCGGGCAGTGGCGGTTACGGGTTGCTGTCACCACGCCTGTATTTGCCACAGAAGTGGTTTGAGCCTGAAAAGAAGCTGCTTTGGGAATCGTGCGATATTCCTGAAACGACGGTATTTGCCACGAAACCACAGCTTGCGCTCGCCATGATTCAGGAACTCGTTGAAAAGCACGACTTCCAGTACAAATGGGTTGGCTGCGATGGCGCTTTTGGCTGTGATTCCGAATTTCGTGCAGGCCTTCCGAAATCCACATGGTTTTTCGCAGATATCCACAGCAATCAACGCATCTTTAAAATACGTCCCCAATGGTCTATTCCTGAACGCAATGGTCGCGGAAAAAAAACTACACGGGAGTTGCCCTCCGTTTCAGCAGTATCAGTGACGGAAATTGCAACGGATGCGTCTGTGCCCTGGAAAAAAATCACTCTCATGGAAGGTTCAAAAGGGCCTGTCGTTACGCAAATCAAAGTCTGCCGTATCATTGAGCTTCAAGATGGCAAAGACGGGGAAGAACTCTGGCTCTACATCCGCAGGTACGAAGACGACAGTTTCAAATATGCGTTATCCAATGCGCCTGCGGACATTGACCTGGAAGAATTAAACCATGCCGCTACCTTACGTTGGCCAATTGAGCAAAGCTTTCAGGAATGCAAAAGCTTTCTCGGCATGGATCACTACGAAACTCGATCTTATGTTGGCTGGCATCGACATATGCTGTTGGTAATGGTAGCACACCTTTTTGTACTCGAGGTACGATTCAAGTTTGTAAAAAAAAACGACCTGTCCTGACCATGCATCAAGCGTTAATTCTAATCTTTGCGGCCATTACGCAGGACCCTGTAAAAATCACACTGGCACTTCGCGATGTGTGCTATTACCAAATGTGTAATGCCAAAGCATACCGCTCTCACAGAAAAAAGAAGCTTTTGAACTCAGCCTAATGTCGATGAATAATCGAAAACCAAGAATACGTTGTAGTGTTAGTATCAACTGCTGTGCTGATGGAAAAACAGCTGTATGATCAGACACTTAACAGGGCATACTATGCCATTTTTCATGCGATGAGAGCTGTATTGGCGCTGGACTTGTTTGATTCAAAAAAACATTCCGGTGTTATTGCCGAATTTAATAAGCGATATATCAAAACAGGCATCTTTGAAATTCGGTTTGGACGGATCGTAAAAACGGCAGAGATGCTTCGCAGTGAAAGCGATTACAAAGACTTTTTCTGCGCTGATGCAGAGCAAGCTCTTGGGCAGGTGGCTAATGCACGGGAGTTTGTGAGAGAGGTGTCTACCTATTTGGCGAGTAAGGACGTCAAATAGGTAGACACCTGTAATAATCATCAGAGTGCTCGCGCTCTCCTCCTCAGCCTTGCATTTTATCCAATCGTAAGACTACTTCTATAAGTGGGGGGCGTTCTTCGTCGCTTCAGTGGGGGTAGAATCCCCTACTGAAGTCCCGATGTTCAGCGTTAGCTGAACGAGTTCACTGAAAGTGCGTGCAAATATCGGTTTGCTGATAAAGGCCTTTCCATTGTCGACATTCCTATGCACCCTAAAATGTTCGCGATCTTTGATATTGGTTTGAAGCTCACTTGCTTTCGTGGGACATGCTCGAAGAAAACCGTTTTCTGTTCAATGGGAACATGGATTTTGTGAATGCAACCAACTGCTGCTTTACCATTTCATTGATCAACTTGTAGTACACCAAAGATGCCTCCCAACTTAGCCCGCCAATAAGCCCCATTGTTTTCAAAAAACTTACCTGCCTTTCATTGAAATTAGAATCTAATATCAGCCAGCGGTGGTCAGCCGATAATTTCTTTACAAAATTCCGTTTGTTTGCCGCGCGCATGGATACCAATTTTGAAGATTCGCTTTCTTCATATGTGGAAACGCTACAGTAAAGGTACGGCCGGTTGTTTAGCCATGCAGGAGTCCGATATTCTGAAATTATTAAAATGGGTTGATTCAGCAAAAAAGCCTTTATTAATTCAATTTCCGAAGAAAGAATACGACTATGTTGCAAAAAAAATAAATTTGCCTGTTTTTTAACTAAATGAAAAAAAATCTACTGTATACTGTTGTTTCAACAGCACTGGTTATATACGCAATTTCATTTGTTTTTACTATCCTCGGTTCGACCAGGAACTCTTCAAATCAAAATAAAACAGATACTCTCAAAATTCCTGTCAGCGACACAAATGGTTCTTTTCGCTTATTGCCTGGACACGACACGGTGATCTGTTTAAATAACAGGAAAGTTGTAATCCGGGTGCCTGTTAAGAATAAAAAAAAAGGAACTTACCTGGTGTTACATGGATGGAACTTTCCACCTGAAGATTGGTGCACAAAAACCACCCTGTGCAAAAAAATTGTTGAAAGTGGGTATTGTATAGTTTTGCCAGATATGGGGAAAAGCATTTACCAGGAAAGGGTATTTCCCGTAACTCGTGTTGATTGGAAAAATACTCCAACCAGGAGGTGGCTTACAGACACCCTCATTCCTTTTCTTCAGAAGAATTACTCTCTGCTTTTATTGAATGAAAATAATTTCATTGTCGGTTTATCAACTGGTGCAAGAGGAGTTGCACTTGTGGCACTTGATTTACCAGCACTTTTTAAAGGAGCTGCAGCATTATCAGGAGATTACAACCAGTCTGCCATTCCCCATGATAACCTTTCTACCGGCTTTTACGGACCTTACAGAAAATTTAAAAAACGCTGGGACACTATTGATAATGCTGTTTACCGGGTAAAAGAATTTTGTACGCCAATTTATTTGGGACATGGAATATCTGATAAGGTTGTACCCCCTGGACAAACTAAATTATTTTATGATTCATTGGTAAAATATCACCCACAGCTTAAAATCAGGCTGCATATGCCAAAGGCTGGCCATGATTACATTTACTGGGGATCAGAGGTTGAAAATATCCTGAATTTTTTTAATGAAGTAAATTAGAGATATGGCTGATATAAAAAAGATCATTGAAAGAGTTTACCAGGATTTCAATCCTGATAAAATTTCAAATGTTCCCGATATTCTTGAAAAATACCAGGGCAACGAAGCTGAATTACTGTTGAAACTTTCTCAGAAATACGATGTTCGCTTAGAAAATTATATTAGTATTGACTGCCTGAATTTGGTAACGGCTATACTGAATAAATATGATAGGGAAAATGCTTTAACAGCGGCCACGCTCGTAGATGCTTATAAAGGCCGTGAAAAAGACCTGTTGTTTTCACTGGGAAAGAAATATAACAGCAATTTTAATGACCTGATAATTGCCATTTTCGTGACAGGATCACCATTGACAGAACCTGTCAAAAATATAACTCCTGCCGTAATTGAAAATATCACTGCTTATTCCCGTGAGAATCAAAGGACGGAAGAACCATCCACAGGTAGAAGTTCAAAATCGCTGATATACATCATTGTCGCCATTGCATTTATCATCATTGTGGCTATAATATTGTTTGCGGGCGGAGTGTTTAAGTCCGGGAATAAAACGGAAAGCCAGGCCAAAAACCCAAACGTTGCTGTTGATGAACACATCGAAAATAAAGATTTGGGTGAAGATGTGTTTGCACCGAAAATCAGGGCAACCATACATGCTTATTATTCTGACTTAACTGCAGGGACTTTTAATGCTGCAAATTATTTTGCTGATCAGGTTGAACGGTTTATAACTATGTTAAATACTACCCCCCAGACCATCAATTCATATATCAATACTTCGTATTACAAAGAATTTGTAAATGGTAAAAGCGAGATTGAAGACGGATCTTTTGTTGTCACAAAAGAAGCTGGCGGCAGGTATTCAGCTGAATATATTGAAAACGGAAGTTGCTACAGAACTTCACTTCACAAGTACCAACATACACGTGCTCATGTCAGGGTGATTTTAAATCCTGATTTTAAGATTGTTTTTTTTCAACAGGATAAATTACTTGAAAATGAGTACAGTACGTCCCCTCCGGGAAATGTTTCTAAAAGCACTTCGCAAACCGCATCAAATCAAACAGAGGTTCAAAATAACAGTGGCTCTTTTTACATCATAAGCGCTGCAGCCGTTAATACTGAAAGCCAGGCAAAGGCTAAATCGTCAGAGCTAAGGTCTGCCGGTAATTCAACAGGATATTTATGGATTCCCGATTATGCATCCTTAAGTGGAGCAAAGCTATACTGTGTATATATCGGACCATTTTCCACCCAAAATGATTGCGAAATTGCAACTGAAAATTACAGAAAAACGCACCCGGAGGCCTATGGATTACTCGTTTCTCAGGAAAGGAAGAGAGTTCAGATAAATGGGATCGGCAAAGTTGTTACTACACGGAGATGATGATTGCTGTGCCAAAGCGAAGGTTTTTTTAGATTTGATGAATTTCACGGATTGAAGAGTTTTTCCATTTCCGAAAGGTTTGGGCGCTGTTTTACCTGTCTCCGAAGTTCGTAATCGCAGATTACTTCTCCGAGTTTCTTAAGGAAAGGAAGTCCAATTGATTTGTATTCGTATATTCCATCGTTGATTGTGTTGTTGCTGTTTACGTATATGGTGGCGGAGAGGAAGAATTCAATCCGGTTGCTGAAATCTGCATAATAAGCGCAGTCGCTTAGGAAACCGAATGATTGCCCAACGATATTGAATATCCTGATATTCTCCGGGATAATCGTTTCCTTTTCGGCTCCATAGAACAGGTAATTCGTAACAGTTTCCCAGTATTCTTTTTTAACCGGAATAATATTTATTCCGGCTTCAGCCGGGCGGAGAGCCAGCAACCTTCGGATATAGTCAAGATCGCCCGGCGAAACCCTGAACCGCTTATTTTCAGGATAGAGTCCGGGAAATATAACACGTTTCAAAATATCATCAACCTGGTATAGCGGGAGATAATTTTTTCTTGAGAAATCCATTCCGCGCTGGACAATGCGATCGTGTTCATCCAGATATTTTTTTCCGACAACCATGTTTTTAATGGGTTTGGGATATGTTTCAGGGTTGAACCGATTCACCTGCCAGTAAATGATGGTTCCCTTTTTATCGTAAAAACTGAAACTGTTTGTATGCCGGTTCTCCATGGTGTCGCAAAGACTAAACCGTTGGAGGACCTGACTGTGCAAGTACCCAAGTTCTCGCATCCTGCGATTGATTTCCATTTGTCCTAGGAATTCATAAAGCCGGTTATATGCATTGTTATTGCTTAACACGAGCGCTTCCGTAATACTGCCTGAAAGAGTTGGAATCGAATCAAATGCAAATGGGTCTTTCGTAGTGGCAACCTGGCACCGGAAGTTGCTGTCTGTTGAAAATCGTGTATACCTGTCGACCCCGGGAACATTCATGGACTTAATCCTTTCAAGTGTTAGGATTGACAAGGGAAGTTTCACCATGCTCGCTGGGCTGATAAATTCATTCGGGCGTTTCCGGTAATAGTAAGTGGTAAGCACAGGGAGGTTTTTCTCATCCCGGTCAATTTTCGTATAAATGATTTGCAGCCTGTATTTAGAAGGGTTGTCAAGGATATAACCGAACTTGGGCAATTTGTTCCGCATTAATGCCAAAAGGAAATCGTTTTCCCCATTATCAGGAGGTTGTGCAATGATGTTTTGGAAAACCAAGCAGAAGAGAATTGTTAACCAGGCAGGTAACCTCTTGTCATTCATGGGAAGTATGCCCTTTCCTTGAAAGGAAATACACGCCAAGACCTGTCAGGGTAATCAGCAATCCGGCCAGTGATTCATGTGGTTTATAGATCAATCCGTACACAAGGATCCATGTATTAACTAGTAAAAAAAATCCTGGTAATAAGGGATAGCCAAAATTATGAAGTGGTTTGTCTCCAGGTTGCAATCTGAACCGATAAACAAAAACACCTAGGACTGTTAGGAAAGTAAATAGGTTCAGTGTAAAGCCAACAAAAATAATTACCTGTTCAAAAGTGGATGTTAGAATGAAGATAATGGAAATCAAACTTTGAAATAAAATGGCTACAAAAGGTATGTCGTTATTTTTACGGGCCAGCCAACGGAGAAGCGGATAATCCTCTCCTATGACATGATACACCCTTGGTCCGACAATAATCATGGAACTTACAGAGGAGATGAGCAGAAAGGAGATGATCAAACCGAAAAATGAACCGGCTGACTGTCCCAGAATTTTTTGAGTAAAAATCACCCCAACCTCAATCTTACCTGCTATTTCTGGGATGGGTACAGCGTAAAGAAAAATGAAATTGATGGCCATGTATAGAAGTATAACAAAACTAGTTCCTATGATCAGACTGCGAGCAATGTTTTTACTGGGATTTTTGATTTCGCTTAGAATATAGGCAGCTGCGTTCCAACCTGAATAGGCAAAAGAAATGAAGAACATTGAGATTACAAAAGGAGGACTAATGATCTCACTCCAAGCTTTCCTGTCAGGAAAGAAACTCATCCCTGTGTTTTTTCCATAGATCAGACCAAGTATGAATAGTAGAAGGATGAAAGAAATCTTTATTACTGTCATTGTATTTTGGAATATTGCTCCCATCTGCTTATTTGTACTATGGAGCAAAGTCAAGAATAGTATGAGCAGAATGGCCAGCAGAACAGGGATGTTAATATGCCCAAAAAAATCAGGAAAATATGTAGTGAGGTTGATAGCACTTGTAAAGTAACGGCCAAAAGCGATGGCCGCAGCTGCCACAGGCGCGGCAAAACCAACGGTAATTGATATCCAACCGGCCAGAAAGCCAATAGCTGGATGATAAATCCTGCCCAGAAAGTTATATTCTCCACCCGACCGGGGAAACCTGTTACTTAAATCTGAATATGCAAAAGCGCCACACAGAGCTACCATACCGCCTAGGAACCACAATAAGAGCAAGGTGAACCCTGAAGATATACCCATCACTTGGAAACCTAGACTTGTGAATACTCCAGTCCCTATCATGTTCGCGATCACAACTGAAGTGACAGTGAGGAAACCAAATTTATCTTTCATTGCCATTTCATTTTTTTCGCTTTGCAAGCTGAAGGTTGGTCTCATTGAATTCCACATTGTAGCCTATACGAAACGGAACTGGATTGGGAGTTTCCTGTTTTAAATATGCTTCTTCAAGATCAGGCTGAAATTTGTGTTCAAACAAATCGATGGTTTTAGTATAACTCCCGAAAATTGTAACATCCCATACTGTTGTTTTAAAAAAACGATAAGGAATACCTGAATCATCTTGAAGGATCAGCCCTGCGTTGTCGAGCAGATAATTCCGAATCGTACGGAAATATGAGTTAAACATAAGGTAGGAGGCAGCCTTGAGGAAGATTTGATGTCGACCAAATCCCTTAGCAAAAGAGAGTAACTCTGGATGTCCATTTAGATTTTTATCAGAAAGGTCAAACGAAAGATAATACACGGACTGATTTTTTAATTGCATGGAGTCACAGAAGTCTATCCTCACACCAATTGGAGTGCGGTCAGCTTTGACATCAACAGTTACTCCTGCACTATCCAAAGTAAAATAAGTAATCCCCCGGATGAGATGGTGTGTCCTTTTAATATAAAAGGCGATCAAGGGCAAGGTGCCATCAAGTGTTGTCTGGTTAAGGTCTTTTTCCATGCTCTCAGTTCTGAAAAAGCCGAGATTATTTGAACAATAAAGTGAAGAACGAATTTTTTCAATATAATTCAACATTTCTGCTTTTGGAAGCGTATCGCACCTCAAAAATTTACCAATCGGTTCCAAACCTATAAGGATATAATTCTTACAATTAGGGAAAAAGCTATTGGCATAAAGGAAATCAGCACCAGCGAATGGATAAAAGAGGGTAATACTATCCTGATCTTCAGAAGGTATGTTTTTTTTTCTCCATTGGGTGATTGGATTAATTTTATGTTTAACAACTGTCGCCCAGTCCTTTTCCACTTGCACCCGATATGTTAGACGATCAAAAACTGGAATTTTTTTATTAGTGAAAACCATTGGTTTAAGTCCAGCTATAATACTGGCAATATCATCAACAAGAGTGTCGATAGAAGGTGTCAGTATAATAGTCGAATCAACTTTCTTATTATCGGAAGTCCCTTTTTTAAGTATTACTTCGGCTGAAGAACCACCACATGAGAAGAAGATAAATATAGAACTCAGAATCAGACAAGAGAGTTTAGCTGAGGACGAAAATGGATGGTACATCGTTTACGTTTTAAATTATGATAACAGTATTTCCTATGTTTTTAGCAAAGATAAAATATCTACTTGACTAAATGTTTCGGGGATGAAATTTTTCATGTAGTTTTGGCGTTTATTCATATTGTTAACCTAAGAAAGAAATGATGAAGCTATTTAAATGGTGTGTTTTACTGCTTTTTTTTCTTCCAGTTAAATCTTTTTCCCAACGAAATACAAATTCTGTAATTGATACATTGGAAACCAAACATGGCCCAGTTTTACTTTTTAAAAATTTCACATGGGAATATTTTCAAGATGAACCAGTAATGATGCACCCACAAGAAGATTCTACTGGCATATTTTCCGAAGCTTGGCTCAATGATCAGGTATTTTCTTTCAAGATGCATCCCGACTCCATCAAAGATACAGTTCTGATCCTAAGCACTACTGAACGTCAGTTTACAATGCCCATATATGGTAAGCTTTTCTGTGGATTCAAGTATACTCACAAAGGACTTGATATCAAACTCAGTATAGGTGATACCGTCAAGGCTGCTTTTGATGGTGTTGTCAGATATGCTAAATATAATCGGGGTGGTTTTGGAAACCTAATTATTATAAGGCATTATAATGGACTGGAAACATATTATGCCCATCTTTCTAAGATCAATGTGATAGTAAATCAAGTTATTAAATCAGGAGCCCCAATAGCTTTGGGGGGATCCACCGGAAGAAGTCGCGGTCCACATTTGCATTTTGAAATCCGATATAAAGATGTTCCCCTTGATCCTCTTCGGGCGATTGATTTTGATAACAAGAAACTCATTGCCTCTACCTTCCCGATAACCCACCGAGTCTTTTATCCAAATGATTTTGTTGAAAACGCCATTTACCATAAAATCAGAAATGGAGATACAATCGGATTACTAGCTAAGAAATATCATACCAGTGTAAAGGAAATCTGTGCCATGAATAAGATCAAAGGAACGACAAAATTAAAGATTGGTAGTTCCTTACGGGTAAAGTAAAATTGTTTTTTATCTTTATGTAAGATAAAATGTGGGATAATTTATTTGGGTTTGCCGTAAAACTGAAATACTGCGACAATTATTAGTCATTAACCATTCTATAATACTACTTGATTTCAAAACACTCTTTGATTGTGATGAATGGAATCCGATGGTTCAGACATTAATATTTTGTCAGAATATTTCAACATTCAATTTTTTACGATTCAGTTTACGGTTTTTTTGCGGAGTTTCTCCCATACTTGCGATTGCGGAGTTTCACCCTATTTTCATGCTAATCCAGGTTCAACCTGCTGAAAATTCACCAACACAAAATGATGATCTCCACCAGTTGCCTTAGTTCCTTTCCCCTCCATCTTTCCACCGACTTTCCCGATTAATTCAGCACCAGTGAAATTCCGCTGTGTTTTTCTACATGTTTGCATGATTAAGATGAAAAAGGGTAAAATTTCTATGCAAAGGAATAATCTCATTCCGTAAGCAGGTAAGTAAAGGATTTTCTCGGCATATCCTCATTGTATTGCGGTATTCCAAT
>JBAXFM010000156.1:0-12085 GCA_037139855.1 Bacteroidota bacterium | reverse complement strand
AAAATAAATCGCCAGCCTCTTGTTTTACAACATAGAAGGGGCCGGGGGTTGAGGTATTAATTGGTAATGGTGAGATCCCGGAACACCTCTTCCAGTTTTCGCTCCAGTGGCGTCATTTCGGTAAGCGACCATCCCTTTTCAACGCAAAGTTGAAATATGGCCCTGCGGGAACTCATGGTGGCTTTGCTTTGCACCTCGAATGCCTGGGTATAATGTGGCAGGAGGTCGACCAATTCGATGGTGGGGAGTGTTTGCAGGCTATGGAAGATCTCATTGCGGTCGCCATCCTCAATGGTTATTTTTACAATTTCCTTGTCCTGCGCCTGTTTGCGCAGGGTGGATGCTGTGGCATCTGCCACCAGTTTACCTTTGCTGATGATCAGGATACGGTCGCAGGTAGCCTCCACCTCAGCGAGAATATGTGAACTGAGAATAACTGTTTTTTCGCGGCCGATCCTTTTAATCAGTTCTCTGATCTCCACGATCTGGTTGGGGTCGAGACCGGAAGTAGGTTCATCGAGAATAAGTACTTCCGGGTCGTGGATTAAAGCCTGTGCAAGTCCGACACGTTGCTGGTAGCCTTTGGACAATTCGCTGATTTTTTTGTATTTTTCGCCTTTTAAACCACAAACACTGATCATCTCGAAAATACGATCGCGGATTTTTGATTTGGGAACATTCTGGATTTCGGCCACAAATTGCAGGTAATCTACCACAGGCATTTCCTTGTAGAGCGGATTGGTCTCAGGAAGGTAGCCAATGTGTCTTTTAACCTCCTCGGGATTGGCCTGCACCGAAATCCCACCCACTTTCACATCCCCTTCATTGGGCCCCATGAAGCAGGTAATGATTTTCATGGTTGTGGTCTTGCCGGCGCCGTTGGGTCCCAGAAAGCCAACAATCTCGCCGGTATTCACTTTAAACGAGATGTTATCGACTGCTTTCTGAAAGCCGTAACTCTTTGTCAGATTTTCAACACTTACCTCCATAAATACTTTTTTTAAACGGTTGATGACTTTCGTAAACCGACGGCAAAAATAAAAAAAAAGCAAAAATTCAAAAAGAATTCTCAAATAGTTTCTATATTGTAGCCTGAAAAAGTTCTTATTGATCGGATTAACTTCATAAGCCTGAAAAAATGGACAGCGAAGATTTACGGGAAGCCAATGCTACATTGGAAATGATTTTCAATACAAGCCCGGACGCGGTGCTGATTACCCGTTTAACCGACGGCTGTTTTGTGCGAATTAACGACGGGTTTACCAAACTCACCGGGTTTACACGGGATGAACTGATAGGCAAGACCATCCTGGATGTTAACATCTGGAAAAATTCTGCTGATCGCGACTTGGTTGTCAACATTCTAAATGAAACCGGCGTTTGTGAAAACCATGAATTCATTTTTCAGGGCAAGGATGGCAGTCAATTCTTTGGCCTGGTATCTGCCAGGCTGATTAGCTTACACGGAGTTCCGCATATCATCAGTGTGACACGTGATATTACCGACCGCAAACGGATTGAGGAAAAACTACATGGAAGTGAGGAGAGATATCACCTGATTCTTGAAAATTCCGGAATTGGCATCGGGGTTTTTAGTTTGGATGGCAAGATTCAATTCTTTAACAAAAAAGCAATCGAGAACCTTGGGGGAAAACCTGTTGAATATATAGGTAAATCAGTCATCGAGGTGTTCGGCGAAGAAGCAGGTGCCGTTTACTTAAAACGGTTTCAGGATGCAGTAAATAGTGAAATAAGCATAGAATTTGAAGATTTTATTCAATTACCTTCCGGCACTCATTGGTTTTTATCAAACCATTCACGAATAAAGGACCATGAAGGAAAAATTCTCGGTGTTCAGGTAATCGCATATGAAATAACCAGGCGTAAAAAGGCAGAAGATGCTCTTGAACAAAGGAAAGCTGAATTGAAGGCCATTTACGACTATTCACCGGTAATGATGGCCATCGTAGATTCAAACAGGCGCATCCTCTATGCAAACCCTGCATTCACTTCATTAACAGGTACGGCAGAAGAACAATTAAAAAGTGGACATGCCTGTGGCGTGTTTGGATGCATCAATGCCTTCGATGATATCCGTGGCTGTGGTTTCGGTGAAAACTGTAGGAAATGCACTTTAAAACTGGCCATGGACGACACTATTAAAACTGGGAATGGGCATTCCAATATCGAATTCAATGCAACATTAAATAAAAACGGAGAAACCCTTAAGGTGTCGTTATTGGGGTCCACAGCCCTGATACAAAGCAATGATCAGCGGAATCTGCTGTTAAGTCTTCACGATATTACCGATCGGTATCAAGCGGAAGTAGCGCTGCGTAAAAGCGAAGAACTGCTTCATGAGGCCGGCAGCCTCGCCAAATTAGGCGGGTGGGAACTTGACCTGAAAACGAAAAAACTAATCTGGACTGAGGAAACTTACCGGATTCATGAAGTGGATTCTGCCATACAACCTGAACTGGAAGATAGCATTAACTTTTATACACCTGAGGCGAGGCCCTTGCTTCAAGAAGCTGTCGGGCGTGCTGTGACAGAAGGTGTGCCTTTTGATTTAGAACTCCCTTCCATCACGGCAAAAGGAAATAACCTGTGGGTGCGATCAATCGGGAAAACCGATAGGGTTGACGGACATACCACGCGTCTTTATGGGGTTTTCCAGGATATAACCCAGCGAAAACTTCTGGAAAATACCCAGGCTTTCCTGCTGCAAAGCGGTTACCCTGGTTCAAATGAAGATTTCTTTGAATCGTTGGCGCGATTTTTATCCCATAGCCTGGATATGGAATATGTGTGTATCGACAGGCTGGAAGGAGATGGGCTTACCGCTCAAACACTTGCCATTTACAACGATGGTAAATTTGATACGAATGTATCCTATGCGTTGAAGGAAACGCCCTGTGGTGAGGTGGTGGAAAAGGCAATATGTTGCTTTCCTGAAGGTGTGTGCCGGTTATTTCCAAATGATGCTGCACTTCAGGACCTTAAGGCCGTGAGCTATCTCGGAACCACCCTCAGAAGTTTCAATGGGAAGCCGATAGGTCTTATCGCGGTAATCGGCCAAAAGCCATTGAAGGATATCGCATTGGCCAAAACTTTACTAAATCTTGTGGTTGCGCGTGCTGCCGGTGAGTTGGAGCGCAGACAATCGGAAGAAGTATTACGGGAAACAAATGCCTATCTCGAAAATTTGCTTAACTATGCGAATGCGCCCATTATCGTTTGGGATCCGCAATTCCATATCACCCGGTTTAATCATGCCTTTGAAGAACTGACCGGAAAAATGGAACCAGAAGTGATTGGTAAGCCAATTGAAATTTTGTTTCCGCCTGTACTTGTCGAACGGTCGATGGCTGAAATAAAGAAGACCCTGACTGGCGAACGGTGGGAGACAGTTGAAATAGACATCCTTCACAAATCGGGATCAATTAGTACCGTGCTTTGGAATTCGGCCACCTTATTTGACCTGGATGGGAAAACACCTGTTGCCACCATCGCACAAGGCCAGAATATCACCGCTCGAAAACAAACGGAGAATGCATTGCGGGCAAGTGAGGAAAAGTTCAGGGAAATGGCAAATCTGTTGCCACAGATCGTTTTTGAATCTGATCTGCAAGGGAATGTCACCTACGTGAACAATCAAGCTTTTAAAATTTTAGGGTATCCGGAAGATTATCCAATAATAGGATTAAGTTCCCTGAATTTTTACACAGAGGAATCAAGAATAAGAGCCATTGAGAATATCCGGAACAGGGTTTCCGGTAAACTGGAAACGGAGAGCAACGAATATAATATGGTAAGGAAAGACGGCTCCACTTTTCCTGCACTTGTCTATTCAAACCCTGAATTAAAAGAAAATAAAACGGTCGGTTTACGGGGCATCATTGTGGATATTACCGAACAGAAGAAATCGGAGGCAATACTGTTGAAAGCCAAACAAGACGCAGAAGCAGCCAATAAGACCAAGAGTGTATTCCTGGCCAATATGAGCCACGAAATCCGAACGCCATTGAATGCAATCATTGGTTTCTCGCAACTGATGAACCGGGATTTGACATTATCAAGCAAACAAAAAGAATACAACAATTCCATCATCCGCGCCGGCGAACATTTACTATCACTCATCAACAACATACTTGAACTGTCAAAAGTGGAAGCCGGTCATGTAATTTTAAACCCTGCCAATGTTGATCTGTATTCCTTATTTCAAGATCTGCGACTGATTTTCAAAGAACCGGCACAATCCAAACACCTTCAGTTTGTTTTTGAAACCGCCACCGATCTTCCACAATATGTGGTTATTGATGAAAGTAAATTGCGTCAGATATTTATCAATTTAATTGGAAATGCCATCAAGTTCACTGATGAAGGTAGTGTGACCGTGCGAGCCCGTCGCGATAAAACAGTTAAAGGTAAAAGCTACCTTATGGTGGAAATAGCAGATTCAGGACCGGGCATATCCGAACACGAACAAAAGAACCTTTTTAAACATTTTGTCCAAACAAGCTCAGGCATCAAAAAGGGGAGCGGAACAGGTTTAGGACTGGCGCTTAGCCGCGAATTGGCTGTATTAATGGGTGGCGACATTGCAGTGTCCAGTCAAATTGGAACAGGGACGGTGTTTGCGTTTCGTGTGGAAATACAGGAAGGAAACTTTAAATCTGTTGAAACGGTTTCAACCACGCGGGTAGTCAGTATTGACGAAGGTCAGAAGAAATATCGGATATTGGTGGCTGACGACAAAAAAGAGAACCTGCAGGTTGCTGTTAACCTGCTCAATATGGTCGGATTTGAAACATATGAAGCGGTTAATGGGAAAGATGCAATTGAAAAATTTGCAGCGTTGAACCCTGACCTTATTTTGATGGATTTGCGTATGCCTGAGATGGATGGTTATGAAGCCATCCGGCGTATCAAATTAACTGAAAAAGGCGCTCATACGCCAATCATAGCCCTCACAGCCAGTACCCTGGAAGGAGATCAAGAGAAAATGAAATCAATGGGAATCCAGGGTTACATACACAAACCTTTCAGGGAAAATGATTTGTTTGATACCATTGGGATAATTCTTGGTATTAGTTACCAATATGAGGATGAAAAACCATCAGGGCAGGCAATATACCTGAACGATGATGCGGCGATTGCGGCTGATATTGATAGTTTGTCGGATAATTTGTTGTCGAAGATGCTCGAAGCTCTTGCCATTGCCGATATAAAACAACTAAAAAAACTTATTAACAGTATTGAACAGGACAATAGTGGACTTGCCCATTTTCTAATGAATCTTGCTAAACAATATGACTATGATCATCTGCAGCGAATACTGAAAAGAGAGAATTAAAAGAAAATAAAATGAGCAACGATACATATTCGAACCTGCATAATTCCAATATTCTCATTGTGGATGATGTTCCTGCCAATCTTCAGCTATTAGGCGACATCCTGGAAGGTAGCGGATATAAAGTCCGTGAAGTGCTGAATGGAATTTTGGCATTGCAGGTAGCAGAAAAGGAGAAACCAGACCTGATCCTTCTCGACATTATGATGCCTGATATGGATGGATTCGAAGTGTGCCGGCTGTTTAAGGGAAATCAGAAATTCAGCGACATTCCCATCATTTTTATCAGTGCGTTGAATGATACCGATCAAATTGTAAAAGCCTTGGTAGCAGGAGGATCCGATTATATAACCAAACCATTTCAGGCTAATGAAGTAAGGGCCCGGGTTGCTACGCACCTGAAACTTTACCATCAGAGCAAAGAGCTTCAGTCGTTAAATGAAACGCTTGACCAAAGGGTTCTTAGACGCACCAGGCAACTGGAAGCTGCAAATAAAGAACTCGCTTTTCACCTGAGGGAAATAGAGCAGTTTTCATTCATTGCTTCCCATGACCTTCAGGAACCCCTGCTTACAATCACAAATTGTGCTCAGTTGGTAATGGACGAATATGGGGATAAACTGGATGAAAACGGAAATAAAAGCATCGCATTCATCCATGGCGCAGCAAATCGGATGAGATTACTGGTAAAGGGTTTGATGGATTATTCTTTGTTGGGGAGAGATTCTTTAAAAACCCTCATCGATTGTGAGAAAATGGTCGGAGAGGTGCTATCTGAACTTACAGAAACTATAGAAAAAGAAGATGCGATTGTAGATGTTCAAAAATTACCCGTCGTTCATGGGTATGAAGCTGAATTGAAACTTTTATTCCGGAATTTGCTTGCCAACGCATTGAAATACAAAAAAAGCGAATGCGATCCAAGCATTAAGATTTCCGCTCTGAAAAAAGGGAAAGATTGGATTTTCTCAGTGAAAGACAACGGCATTGGTATGATGGAAAAAGACAGGGAAAAGGTATTTGTTATTTTCAAACGGTTGCACAACCGCGATCAGTATGAGGGCATTGGCATTGGTCTGGCTCTTTGCAAAAAAATAGTGGAACTGCATGGAGGAAACATCTGGGTGGAATCAACCCAGAACGATGGATCATCATTCAAATTTTCGATACCAGCAGAACCGGATATCTGCTAACAACTCATCTCCCCGGCATTTTTCTTCGCCGAAAGCAGGTTGTATGCCCCTTTAATCACCACCCTTGACGATTTCAGGTCGAATCCTTCGGGCAATACAATTTCAGTGTAACCGCTGTCGGTTACCCCTTTTTTGATCTCAACCATCCGGTATTCTGTAAACTGCCGCCCATTTTCTTCTTTGTTTTTGCCGAAAACGAAGATGTAATCCTTATCATCAAAGCTTACAATGGCTTCCGATGGAAGGGAGGTAACCTGGTTGGCTGAGGCTTCAACAATGGCGTTCACGTACATTCCGGGGAGCAGATTTTTGCATTTGCCCGATACGGTGGCATAAACCTTATAGGTTTTATCTGCATTCACTGTTTTACCGGTTTGATAAATGACCGCATCATGCTGTTCAGTTTCATTGTTGATGAAGAAACGGATTTTCTGACCAGCCGACACTTTATCAGCATCTTTCTCGAACAGGATCAGATCAAGGTACAACTTGTCACTGTTTACAATCTCGAACAGCACGTCGGTAGACGCTACATACTTCCCTATGTTGATATTTACTGATTGTATATAACCCGAAATCGGTGAAACAACTGCAACAGACCGGCTGATATCGTCTTCATGCAGATTGGCCGGGTTAATTCCTATCATGGCAAGTTTTTGTTCCAGGGCCCTCACCTGGGCTTTCAGGCTCTTGTAATCTGCCGTAACCTGTTGCAGGTTCTTCTGTGAATATACATCCTCCTTGTACAATTCAGTATGCCGTTTAAATTCGGCTTCGGCAAATTCAAGCTTGCTTTTAGCTTCGAGAAAGTTCTGCTGAATATCAACAAACTCCTGATTTTCAAGAATGGCGAGTGTTTGTCCCTTGGTTACCGCATTGCCGGGCATCAGAAAAGTGCTTTTTACAAAACCGCCGAATGGCATGCAAACGGTGGCAAGGTTTTCGGGTGATACCCCCACTGAGCCGTTCACCTTTAGGTTTCCGCTGAGCGAACGCAATTCAATGGCGCCGGTTTCAATGTTGGCAAGTTTGACCTGATCGGATCTTAACTCAACGATATCAGGGGGCAAAACCTCTGCTGCTTTTGTTTCAGTATTTGATTTTTTACCTCCATTGCAGGAAACAAGGATGCCCAGGAGAATCGTCAGAATGGTGGATGTAATATATTGAGAACGCTTCATGATGTTTTTGGATTAAAAAAGTTTACCTGTGATAAAATCAATATTGATGATCGTTTTGTTGCAGCTGTTCAGCGCATCAAGATAGTTTTGTTTGATATCAAGCGCCCTGTTCAGGGTGATGATGTATTCAAGATAATCGAGCGCACCTGCCTTGTAGCTTCGGGTGGCTTGATCGATGATCAGGTTTGCCTGGGGAACAGCTTGCTTTTCATAATAATTGACGCTGGCAACGTACTTTGAATATTCATCGAGCAATGACCGGTAGTTACTTTGCATTGACCCTTCGTAAAAGTCTGTATTTGCCTTTGAGACCTGTTCCTGTATTCTGGCGGCTTTGTTTTTTGACACAGCAGGACCAAACCAGATCGGGATAGCTATACCAGCCTGAACGCCTGTAAAACGATAGCCCGCATCGAAACTTCGTGTTACGCCATTGATCTCCTGGGTGCCAATCATGGTCTGGCTGAAATAGCCGATGCTTAAATCAGGCATCATCCGGCTTCGCTCAAGGTTTTTGGAAATTCGTGCCACCTCTGTTTGTTGTCTGATATATCCCAGCGAAGGGTTGGCATCCAGGGCGAGACTATCACTGGCAGGGACGAAATCAAGCCGGCGCAATACGCTATCGGCAACACTTAAAGTCAGGCTGGTGTTCAGCAGGTTTTGAAGCTTGCGGTTGTAAATACCCACATCAACCATGACCTGTTGAAGCTGGTTTTTTATTTCAAAACTCTGAGTCCGGGCAGTGATCATCTCCAAACGGTTGGTCTCACCCGTTTTGGCACGAAGTTCAGCTGCATGTGAAAAACCGGTGTATAAACTGTCCTGATAAACCAGGAGCTTATGTTTTGAAAATAAGTATGCCAGTTGCCAGTAAACCTGTTTAACCTGTGTGGCGACTTCGAGACGGGTACCCTGTAGCTGCCATCGGGCGCTTTTAATGTTGGCATTCGACAACTTGTTTTGGTTTACATAAACGGTTGGAAATGCGAACGCCTGCGACAGGGTGAAACTGTTGTCGGACTGAAAGGAGTTTATTTGCCCGAATTGCCCTTCAATCACTGTTTTTGGAATATCCCATGAAGCCCCCTTCAACGCTTGCTGTACAGAGGCCGAAAAATCTGCCGACCGGATGGAAAGATTACTGTCAAGCGCTATCTGAATGGCTTCGTTTAGATTGATTTTCCTTGGATTTTGTGCATAGATGGTGTAAGTAGCCGAGGTTGAAATGAGCATCAGCAACAATCCTGCGATCGTTTTCGTTTTTACGCGGTTAAAAAGTTTACGGAAAAAACCAGCCGAAAAGATGAAGTAAAACACCGGTAAAACAATCAGTGTGAGCAGGGTGGCGCTGATCAAACCGCCGATTACCACGGTGGCAAGTGGTTTCTGAACTTCGGCCCCGGCTGAATTCGACAAAGCCATCGGCAGAAACCCAAGGGAAGCGACCGATGCGGTCATAATCACCGGGCGCAAACGGGTATGCAATCCTTTCAATATCCTTTGTGTGATATCGGTGATCCCTTCTTTTTCCAGACGGTTGAATTCAGAAATCAACACAATGCCATTGAGCACGGCCACGCCAAACAAGGCGATAAAGCCAACACCTGCGGAAATGGAGAAGTTCATATCGCGCATCCATAGGGCAAATATCCCGCCAATGGCCGACATCGGCACAGCGGTAAATACTATCAGGGTTTGTTTAACAGAATGAAATGCAAAATATAAAAGGACAAATATCAGCAACAAGGCTACCGGTACGGCGATGGCAAGCCTGTTTTTTGCAGCTTCGAGGTTTTTGAATTGACCGCCATAGGAAATATAATAACCGGTAGGGAGTTTGACCTGCCCATCAATCTTTTCCGTTACTTCTGCGATTGCCCCCTGAACATCCCTGCCCCGTACATTGAAGCCGATGGTGATTCGTCGTTTCGTATCTTCTCTGGAAACCTGTGCCGGTCCTGATCGTATTGAAATATCCGCAATCTGATCAAAAGGCAACTGCGATCCGTTTGGCAGGGAAATCGTCAGGTTTTTTACATCATCCATGCTTTGGCGATAGTCTTTATCGAGACGAACCACCAGCCCGAACCGTTTCTCTCCATCATAAACCACCCCAGCCTGACTCCCTGCAAAAGCAGCGCGCAACAGCTTGTTTACCTCATCAACCGAAAGTCCGTACTGGGCCAAACGATCCCGGTTAAAATCAACCTGCACCTGCGCCAACCCGGTAACTTTCTCCACATTGATATCTTCTACCCCCTCAATCTGCCGGATGATTTTCTCCACATTTGCCGCTTTATCGGCCAATAAATCAAGGTCGTCCCCAAATATTTTAATGGCAATATCCTGTTTTGAACCTGTCATGAGCTCATTAAACCGCATCTGAATCGGTTGCTGAAACTCAAATTTCACCCCCGCCAGCGTTACCAGCTTCTCCTGCATCTTTTCAACCAACTCCTCACGGGTTTTAGCCGAAGTCCATTCGTTTTTTGATTTGAGGGTAATCACATAATCGCCTGTTTCCATTGGGGTTGGATCGGTTGGAATTTCACCGGCGCCAATTTTGCAGACCGTATGTTTGATCTCGGGAAAGTTTTCCAGCAATATCTTGTTTGCTTTGATCACGGTTTCAACGGTATTTGTCAGCGACCCGCCCTGCAGGGTAATAACGCTGGAAGCCAGGTCGCCCTCTTCAAGTTGTGGTATAAATTCACCTCCCAACCGGCTGAAAACAAATAAACTGAAAAGAAAGATGGCGATGGCAGTGCCCGAAACCACAGTTTTATGACGCAGCGCCCAATCGATCACAGGAACAAATGCTTTTTGAAACCAATCCATCAGGTGGTCCGAAAGCTTCTTTTTGTGTTCGGTCCTTTTACTCAAAAAAAGTGCAGAGGCCATGGGAACGTAGGTAAGAGATAGAATGGCTGCCCCCAGAATGGCGAAAGCGACCACTTGTGCCATCGGCCGGAACATTTTTCCTTCAATTCCCACCAGGGCCATGATGGGAAGGTAAACAATTAAAATGATTATTTGTCCGAAGGTGGCCGAACTCATCATTCTTTTTGCCGATTCAAAAACAGTGTCATCCATCTGTTTCTGGGTCAGCCTTGCCACCCCGACATGATGGTGTTTACTCATGAATATCCGGTGTACAACGCTTTCGACGATGATAACTGCCCCGTCAACGATTAATCCAAAGTCAATAGCCCCCAGGCTCATCAGGTTACCGGAAACACCGAACAGGTTCATCAGCGAAATAGCAAAGAGCATGGAAAGCGGGATGACCGAAGCCACAATCAACCCTGCCCGGATGTTGCCCAACAATAATACCAGGATGAAGATAACGATCAGGGCCCCTTCGATCAGGTTGGTCGAAACCGTACCGATGGCCCGTCCTACAAGGTCAGAACGATTCAGAAAAGGTTCTATCATGACTCCCTTTGGCAACGATTTTTGTATTGATACAATCCGTGTCTCCACATTGTCGATCACCTCATGGGCATTGGCCCCTTTCAGCATCATCACTACACCGCCAACCGCTTCGGAGGTGTCTACCACAAAGGCGCCATACCGCGTGGCGCTACCATACTGAACCGTGGCCAAATCCCGAATCAATACAGGGATTCCGGAAGAACTGGTACTGACTACGATCTTTTCAATGTCATCGAGCGTTTTTACCAGACCGATTCCGCGGATAAAATAGGCCGTAGGCTTTTTATCAATGTAGGCGCTGCCTGTGTTTTCATTGTTTTTTTCAAGCGCCCTGAAAATGTCGGTGAGGGTAAGGTTCATTCCCCTGAGTCTTTCGGGGTTCACGGCAATTTCGTATTGTTTTACAAAACCGCCATAGCTATTAATGTCAGCAACCCCGGATGTACCAAGCATTTCACGACGAACCACCCAGTCCTGGAGGGTTCGCAATTCCATGGGAGGATATTTTTTCTCAAATCCTTTTTCAACTGCCAGCCGGTACTGGTAGATTTCACCCAACCCGGTACTGATCGGGGCAAGTTCAATCTTGGCCATCCCGGCAGGGATAACCTCCTCAGCTTCTCTCAGGCGTTCACTGAGTTGCTGCCTCGCCCAATACACATTTACCCCGTCTTTAAATACAACCGTAACCACAGATAATCCCAACCTTGATATGGACCTCAGCTCAATGATGTCGGGAATATTTGCCACAGCCACCTCAATGGGAGCGGTAATAAAACTCTCAACCTCCTGAACGGCCAGGGATGGCGCCAGTGAAATAACCTGCACCTGGTTATTGGTAATATCGGGAATGGCATCGATGGGAAGCCTTGTCAGTGAATAACTGCCCCACACGATCAATGCCAGCACAAACAACCCGA
>JBAXFM010000155.1:0-12133 GCA_037139855.1 Bacteroidota bacterium | reverse complement strand
ACGGTGAAACTGTGATGGCCGATGAGGTTGATCCGGTACTCCATGCATAACCGGTGCCACCGGAAGCCGTAAGCGTAGCGGAAGCCCCGTTGCAGATAATCCCGTCATTTCCTGCCACACCTGAAGTCTCCTCCACCGCAATTGCAGGCGATGGCAAATTGTTAACGGTGACGGACACGGATGCGGAACTTTGACAGCCACCGGCATTTGTCACGGTAACAGTATAAGCTGTAGTTGACAATGGCGAAACCGTAATTGCCGCCGTGGATGCGCCGGTACTCCAGTTGTATGATGATCCTCCCGAAGCGGTAAGGGTAGCGGAGGCTCCCTTGCAAATCGTACCGTCGTCATTGGCCACTCCCGATGTTTCAGTTACGGAAACAGATGCCACGGGCAAGTCGGCCACCGTAATGGTTTGCGAGGCAACCGCAGTACAGTTGTTGGCGTTTGTGACCGTAACCGTATAGGTTGTGCTCGATAACGGTGAAACCGTGATGGCCGTTGAGGTTGCCCCGGTACTCCATGCGTAACCGGTCCCGCCGGAGGCCGTGAGTGTGGCAGAACTACCTTTGCATATGATCGCATCGTTGCCGGTAGTTCCCGAAGTTTCCGCAACCGCAATTGCGGCCAGAGGCAACGAAGAAACCGTAATGGTTGTGGAAGCGGTGGCGGAGCAGTTGTTGGCATTGGTAACGGTAACCGTGTAGGTTGTGTTCGATAACGGTGAAACTGTGATGGCCGATGAGGTTGATCCGGTACTCCATGCATAACCGGTTCCACCGGAAGCCGTAAGCGTAGCGGAAGCCCCGTTGCAGATAATCCCGTCATTTGCTGTCAATCCCGAAGTTTCCGCCACCGCAATGGCAGCTGAGGGCAAACTGTTAACGGTGATCGACTGCGAGGCGGAACTCGTGCAGCCACCGGCATTTGTCACGGTAACCGTATAGGCGGTGGTTGCAAGTGGCGAAACATTAATAGCCGCCGTAGACGCACCCGTACTCCAGGAGTATATGGTTCCGCCCGATGCCGTCAGACTGACCGATGCCCCGGAGCAAATGATTGCGTCGTTATTCGCTATTCCCGATGTTTCGGCAACAATAATGGGAACAGAAGGAATTGAATTTACTGTTCCGCTTACAGCTACATTCTGGGCTGTTGCCCCCGCAGAGCTGCAAACTATATTCCCTGATGGTGTTCCGGATGCAGAGGCACTTAGTCGCACATAAATCGTGGTTAAAGCTACGGTACCTCCCGACTGGGGCAGGGAAACGCTGGCACCAAAACCTGTTCCGGAAGTGGTCGAAACCTCGAAGTCCGCAGGTGCAGTGACGATGAGCGCCGCCGACAAATTAATGCCGGATACTGTAAAGGTTTGCTGCGCCGAGGCACTACCGGAACAGGATGAAAATGCCAACAGGGTGCCGGTTTCCGTGATGGCGGGTGTAAGGCCACTCAGGAAGTTACACCCGGCAGGCATGGTGAATCCCGGGATTGTGCTGTTATCCCTGATCCAGTTGGCCTGGTTGTTCAGGGCTGCTCTCAGCATGGCTATGTCACCCGACACATTAAGGTCGGCACAATTACCGAAACGCGCATTGTCATATTCGGATGCAGTCTCATCCTGGGTCCCGATCCAGATTGCATTAACCCCGGTGGTAAGGCCCGGGGGCAAAGCGCTTCCGTTGGTGGTTCCACCGCCGCCCGGCTGTGTTCCGCCGCCGCTTGGATCCCAGCCTGCCGCCGTTGTAGAGACAGGATCTGCTATCAGTGTAGTGTATACATTCATGTGGATGCCACTGATAAATACCGGTGAACCAGATGTTCCCTGGTAAACGAGAACCTGGTCTCCAGTGGTGGAGAGGCTAAGAGCGGCACCAGTTACAGTGCCTGCCGAACCTCCCCCGGAAAGCGTCGCGGTGAGGCCGCTGATCTTTATTTCAGTACCTGCGGGATAAGCAGCGTTGCTGGTCCAGGTAGCTGTTGATTCGCCGCTTCTGAAACCGACCGTGTTGGTCCCGTTGAGCCAGCCGTTATCGGTGAAGTTGAGTACGGTTCCCGGACCGATATTTTTAAGCAGGACAAACGAGAAATCGTCGCTGGCAGTGGTGGAGGTATACCCTGAAAATGCAATATCACCGGCCACCATTGTAGTCGCTCCCGCGGGCAGTGGTGTCACGATCCAGGAGGCGAGCACCTGGTAGGTTCCCTGGCAGGTATTGGAACAATTGGCCCGCCGGCCTTCAATAAATACTGCGCCGCTTCCTGCAGCAATGCCCGTGGTACTGATGTTGGCACCCGGTGTATAGACTGCATAGCTGGTCCCTCCGTTGACCGTATAACGGTAGTCATCGACACAACCCGACCCGCTGCTGCCGGCATTGAAAGTGGCACTTACGGGTGTTCCGTCGGCCACGGTAGCCGTGGGAGGCGTTTTGGCCAGAAGTGAAGGATTTACAGGAGAAGCAAAAACGGAAAGGGTTGCCGACCCGGAATTTACCGATCCCCCGGCATTGGTGGCCACACAACGGTACAGATAACCGTTGAGCCCGGTTCCGGGAGCAATAACAGTTAAAGTGGTGGTGGTGACGCCAGAATAGCCAGGGCCGTTTGAAAGGTTCACAAACCCGCTGCCATTATCCTCCTGCCACTGGTAGGAGACGGCAGTGGCTGCGGTGATGGTAAAAGTTCCATTGGCACCGGTACAAACAACGGCGTTTGCAGGCTGAAGTGTAAAATTCGGAGGGGCAATATTTATACCAAGATAAGGACAGCCCGTTGGCAAAACTACCATATTAACATCATCCTTGGTCCAGTTTGCCTGGTTGTTCAGCGCTGACCGCAGGGTGGCGATGGGGCCCAGAGTTCCGGGTGTGGAACAGCTGCCATAGCGGGCATTATTCACTTCGGAGGCTATATCTCCCTGGGTTCCGATCCAGATGGCATTGGTGCCGGTGGTAAGGCCCGGTGGCAGTCCGCTGGCATTCAAAGTGGCGGCATTGCCATCCCAGGCGGCGGCGGTTGTGGTTACCGGGTCGCCGTTCGGGATTGAATAAACATTCATGTGGATTCCGCTGATAAAAGTGGGGGACCCGGCAGTACCTGTATAGGCCAGCACCTGGTCTCCGGTGGTACTCAAACTCAGTGCGGTTCCGGTAACGGTTCCGGCAGATCCTCCGCCATTGGCGAGGGTGGCCACGAGGCCCACGATCTTTATTTCTGTTCCGGCCGGATAGGCGCCATTGCTCGTCCAGGTCACTGTTTCTTCTGCGGAAGTCAATACTCCCGACTGCCAGCCGTCATCGGTAAACTTGATCACGGTGCCCGGCCCGGTATTCTTCAGTAATACAAAGGAAAATTCGTCTCCGGGGAACGGGGTTGAATTATACCCGCTGAAGGCGATATCGCCTGCTGCCAGCGTGGTGGCACCTGCGGGCAATGGGGTCACCAGCCAGGAGGCCAGTACCGTGTATGAGCCCTGGCAGGAAGAGGAGCAGGCGGCCCGCCGGCCCTCGATAAAGACAAAGCCGCTTCCCGCGGCCAATCCCGTGGTGGAGATGTTAGCTCCCGGCGTGTACGGCAAATAGGAGGAGCCGCCATTGGTTGTGAATCGGTAATCTTCCGTGCAGCCGGTTCCCCCGCTGCCCGATGAGAATGTCGCGCTTACTGGGGTTCCATCGGCAACTGTCGGGGAAGAGGGTGTTTTAGCCAGCAAGGTCGGATTGGCAGGGTAAGGGTTAACTGTAAGCGTTCCCCCGTTTGAATTGGTTGGCCCTGCCCCGTTGGAGGCTACACAACGGTAAAGGTACCCGTTAAGCCCGGTGCCGGGCGCAGTGATGTTCAGGGTAAACGTAGTAACCCCCGAATAGGTTGCATCATTGCCGAGGTTGGCATACCCGCCTCCATTGTCAACCTGCCATTGGTACCCTGTGGCGCCGGTTGCTGTAATGGTAAAACTGGTGTTGGTACCCGTGCAGACTGCCACACTTGCAGGTTGCAGGGTAAAGACCGGTGCGGAGGCCAGGGCGCCCAGGTAATTGCATCCCGTAGGGAGTGTAAATCCGGGAACCCCGTCATTGGCAATCCATTTGGTCTGATTGTTCAGGGCAGCGCGAACGCCGGAGGCAGTTGTTAAATCGACCCCTACAGCACTGCAGTTGAAATGACCATTGTCTTTTTCGGAAGATGACACGTCCTGTGTCCCGATCCAGATGGCATTCACCCCATTGGTCAGGCCGGGGGGCAAGGCAGTGCCACTGCCGGTATTGGCGCAGGTATTATCCCAGGCCGCGGTGGTAGTACTGCAAGGATCGCCGATTACCGTAGTATATACATTCATGTGAATGGCGCTGAGAAAGGTGGGTGATGCTACCGCACCCAGGTATGCCAGTACCTGGTCTCCTGTTGAAGAGAGGCTTAAGGCTGTCCCGGTTACCGTGCCGGCTGCCCCGCCACCCGATCGGGTGGCCACGAGGCCGGCAATCTGAATCTCCGTGCCGGCCGGCATTGCGGCCGTGGCGGTCCAGTCAACTGTGGTTTCACCGGACCTGAATGCATTGGTCGGTGCATCAAGCCATGCGTTGTCAGTAAAATGGATTACGGTACCTGACGGACAAGCTTTCAACAGTACAAATGAAAATTCATCCGGGGAGTTCTGGGAGATATACCCCGAAAAGGCGATGTCGCCTGCGCCTGTGATCTGGGCACGGATGCTTCCCGCATAAGCAAGGATGAATACCAGGATCATTGCTGCAGCTGCTTTGCGGGCCAAACCAGACCGCCTTTTTAAATTGTAACGTAAGTCCATAAATTGAGATTTTGTGAATTTAAAATACCTGAAGGGAACGTTATTCCTGCGATTTTATCATCGGCAGAAGCCGTAGCAAACCTACGAAGAGCAAAAGTACGTTATTTTTATTTAATCTAATTTTATTTTTTCGGGATGGCTGAAGTAATTATTCCTGAAGTCTGTTCAGGCGCTGGACACGCCGATCCTTATGACCATCCCTGGCAAAAGTAAATTGACCATCCTTATTCATTGATTGTTAAAAGGGGAAGGTGGTCAGGCAAAATCGGCGGAAGGTGGTCAGAAGGTCCGGATTTTCCACGTTCCGTCAGAACGCCTTTTATATCTTTGCCGGTAAAATCAAACCCCTGCGGACCATGCTGGACAGACCGGACACTTTAACCGGTCTTCGCCGGAGCAAACTGACCACCTCTCCCTGTTGATTGACAAAAAGACGTTAAAAAAGTGTAAACCAATTGAGTCAATTAATGTAAACCATAAAACCATAATCATTTGCGATTCTTACATTGATTTTCAATCGGTCAAAGGGGATGGCCTGTATCGACGCGCAGCGGTCGGGATGACAGGACTGTCCACGTGATTGCATTTATTAGACACTCGCTGATTGCCTAAATTTTAGCTTTTGCATCGGGTGCACTTTTGTACGGAGCACTAACCGGAGGAACTCTGATATGGATAATGAAGTTAAAGGATTATCAAAAACACCCGGAACCAACAAAACTCATATGATTTAATTGTTAATATTCCACGACATTTCTGAATAATCCGATTTCTGGGAGTTTGGAGAATAAGATAGAATCACAAATGCTACATTTTTTGTAACTTTGTTTTTCATTCAAGGAAAATGAAACCGAAAAAAAATAAACATATCGATTTTACTGCAATTATTGAAAAAAGTGATGATGGCTGGTATGTCGGACAACTCGAAGAATTGCCTGAAGTAATTTCACAGGGGAAGACATTGCAGGAGTTGAAACAAAACCTTCAGGATGCGCTTGACCTGGTTATTTCAAATGCACGTGAAACGACTCTGAGCCTTTACGAGGGGAAAAAGTTTATCCGCAGGAAACTGAGTTTTGCCTGATGAAACGACAAGAGTTTTTGAAACACCTTGCCGCACATAATTGTGTCCTGTTGAGGGAAGGAGCAAATCATTCAATCTTCTTCAATCCAATAAATCGAAAACAATCAACTGTCGGAAGGCATCAGGAATTATCAAACCTATTATGTAAAAAAATCTGTAAACAACTTGACATCCCTTCTATTTAAGGAATTTGTTGTTCTGATTTTGACAGAAACTGCGATGGATCAAGATAAAAAGCTTTATAAAAGAGCGTTTTTAATTACGTTTATTTACAATCTTCTATAACATTATTGAGGGCGTTGCCTCGATGATCATGGGTTATCAGGATGAAACGCTTACATTATTCGGCTTTAGGGTTGACAGTTTTATAGAGGTAATATCAGGCATTGGTATTGCCCTGATGATTTTGCGTATCAGATTAAATCCCAATATTGGACACGTCGATGACAATAACCATCCCGGGCCAAAGTAAATTGACTATCCATATTCATTGATTGTTTAAATGGTACGGTGGTCAGGCAAAATCGGCGGAAGCAGGTCAGATGGTCCGGCTTTTCCACCTCACTGGACAAGGCGACAGAAATGTCGCCTTTTTCTTTTAGTACCAAGGGATCCGGTGGTTGCAACAGGAAAAACAGGGCTATGATGTTCTTGACTTTCATGTTTTATGGAATACCTTTGCAGTGTATTTTTTCAACAATTGGCACCATGAAAAAATCCACTATTATCTTTTTTTTAGTTCTTGCTATCCTGAAAACTCAGGCACAGGACTATCTGATTAGTTTTGCAGGTGCAGGCGCCACTACCGTGGTAGGCACTGTTAAAGTTGATAATTTAACAAGCGGAACCACACTTACGCTGAACGGTGGAGCTGTTTTACATTTAATCGCATCAGTGGGTATGGACGCCCTGAATATGGATAATGACAATGTGCAACTTTATCCAAATCCAATGTCAGTGCAGTCAACGTTAACATTTATTGCGCCTGAAAACGGCAATACGGTTATAGGCATTGTTGATTTATCCGGAAGAATTGTTTGTCAGATCAGCACATTGGTTTCGACTGGGACTCACAGTTTTCGTATTTCCGGCTTAAGTAAGGGAATGTATTTTGTGAAAGTTACGGGCAAAAACTATTTCTATTCCACCAAACTGATCAATCAAAGCAATCTGCAAAGAGAGGCAAGGGTTGAGTTTGTTTCTTCTGTTAAAACTCACACAAGTAACCTGTTAAAGAGCGCAGCAGCAACGATTGATATGGCATACACCGATGGCGATCAGTTACTTTTCAAAGGCATTTCGGGAATATACAGTACCGTAGTTGCTGATGTACCTGTGAGCAGTAAAACAATAACGTTCAATTTTGCAGCATGCACGGATGCTGATAATAACAACTATTCGATCGTACAAATAGGCGCACAGACATGGATGGCAGAAAACCTGAAAGTCGGCGTACGTATTGATGGCATTCAGGCACAAACCAATAACAACATCATCGAAAAGTATTGTTATAACAACGATGAAGCGAATTGTACCATTTACGGAGGTTTATACCAATGGAACGAGATGATGCAATATGTAACCACACCGGGAGTGCGGGGATTATGTCCTGCAGGATGGCATCTGCCGTCTGATGTTGAATGGACAACACTTACCACGTTTCTTGGTGGCGGAGGAGCAGCAGCCGGGAAGATGAAATCCACCGGCACCGTAGAGGCTGGTACAGGCTTATGGCATGCTCCCAATACAGGGGCAACGAATGCAACCGGATTTACAGCCGACCCGGGTGGTGACTACTACTGGGGAGATTTCCGGGACATTGGCACTAATGCGGTATGGTGGACCTCTTCGGAATATTATAATTATAACGCCGACAGCGCCTGGTACCGTGTTTTATATTCCAATTTTAACTATATCGGGCCCTATTACTACGCTAAAAGTAGTGGTTTTTCAGTGCGTTGCCTTCTGGATAATACTATTCCTTTTACATGTGGTACTTCTATCACCATGAACCATGTTTCAGGAGCCGTTGCGCCGGTGAATAAAACCGTTACGTACGGTACTGTTACCAATATCCCCGGCGAACCTTCAAAATGCTGGATTACTTCTAATCTTGGCGCTGACCATCAGGCAACCGCTGTTAACGATGCTACCGAGGCCTCAGCAGGTTGGTACTGGCAGTTTAACTGTAAACAGGGATACAAACATGATGGTACAACAAGAACACCTAATACATCCTGGATCAGCAGTATCAATGAAACAACAGACTGGATAACCGCCAACGACCCATGCAATATCGAGTTAGGCACTACATGGCGTATTCCAACCTATACCGAGTGGTACAATGTTGACAATACTGGCGATTGGTATACGTGGACTGGCCCGTGGGGCTCCGGGTTGAAACTCCATGCTGCCGGGTACCTTTACAATGGCAATGGTTCGCTTGACACACGCGGTTCATTCGGCTACTACTGGAGCAATGCGCAGTACGATGACACTTACGGCAGGTACTTTTATTTCAACATTGATTACAGCGGCATGTACTATTACAACAAGGCGATCGGCTTCTCCGTCCGCTGCCTGCGAGACTAAGGTGCACCCTGACAGATACTAAACGACCGGAAAGTAAATGCCGGTCAATATCAATTAAGCTTGCTTTAATCAAACTGTTTGGCTTTAAACAAATGGATAAAGCGAGCGTTTTTTTGTCGGGTCACTCTGGCGGAGACAGGTAAACAGGAGCGTTTTTTTTCGTGTACAGAACAAGCTGACCAGGTTATTTCCCAACAGCATTGCCCCGACAAAGCCTGACAAGCATTACATCGTGGGGATCGAGGGATCCCTTCAGGTTTTCTTTTGTGGTTCCGGTCACCATGTGTTTCCAGAGATCCCTTACGATAAATGAATCATCAATGGTGTAGACCTTTTTGATGGTTGTCTTCAAATCCTGGTCAAACGACACAGGCTCTTTTCCGCGGTTGATCAGGCAGAAGGCAAAATCACCGCCCTCAAGGGGCTTGAACCATATATCCAGGTCGCCGTACTTCATCCACCGGATGGCGGAGATCCCCAGTTTATCCTGGTCAACTGAAATCACCTCCGGGTTGGTCAGGATAGCAATGGTCTCCTTCGACATGTTCCTCACGTCGTTACCGGCCATCAGGGGCGAGGAGAACATAGCCCACATGCTCAGGTGCAGGCGCTCTTCCGGGAGTGTAAGCACGCCGTTGCCCACCTCGAGCATATCGGCGTCATTCCAGTGACCCGGTCCGGTATAATTGCCGAGATCGGCCATCAGGTCGATAATCTGCACAACACCAAGTCCGCCCCAGTAATTTTTACAGTCGAAACAGTTTATGATGTCTTCGGTTGCACGCCACAGGTGACCGATGTCCTTTCCCCACTCCCACGGCTTATTGGTACCCCATTCGCAAATACTGTACACCATTGGTCTTCCTGCCTTGTACAGGGCATCCCGCATGGTCGTGTAGGAGGCTTCGGCGTTCTGCTTGCCATGGGCACACCAGTCGTATTTCAGGTAATCGGCTCCCCAGCCGGCATATGTCCTCGCGTCCTGAAACTCATAGCCCCTGCTTCCTGGCCTTCCCTGGCAGGTTGCGGTTCCCGCGTCGGAATAAATGCCGAATTTCAGACCCTTTGAATGGATATATTCTCCGAGTTTCTTCATTCCCGAGGGAAAACGCTTCGGATCAGCCACGACGGTTCCGTTCGAATCCCTGCCGGTCTGCCAGCAATCATCGATCACCAGGAAGTTGTACCCTGCATCCCTGAGCCCGCTGCTGACCATTGCATCCGCCACCTCCCGGATGATCGTTTCGTCGATCCCGCATCCGAATTTATTCCAGCTGTTCCAGCCCATCGGCGGAGTTGCCGCAAGGTCTCCGAATTTCTGTCCGTAGGCTGCCTGAAGGGATATCATCAGCAGGATCGCGCCTGTTACCAGTGTTTTTTTCATTGAGTGTTGTTTTTTCTAAAAAATGACCGTTGCGAATTCACCGTTCCTCAGTACTTTATCAAGAATGATTTTATCTGACTCTTTAACAAGGATCCTTCTTTTACCATCATGGGAAGTCACCTCAAGATCGAATTTCGTTCCAAATCCTGAAACATTCCTGATGCGCATAAATTTCCATCCTTCCGGAAGGTGCGGATTTATTGTGAAGGAATTGAGTCCGGTCGGGCGGATCCCGAACAGGCCTTCCAGGTATACCCGGCAATAAAGACCGCTTTGGCAGACAGTTGACGCTGGTTGCCTTCGGGATAGGCTTCAACAGGATAGGGAACGTGTTCTCCAAGCAGCCTTCGGTTTGAATAATAGTGCAGGTATTCGAGGCCGCGTTTTGTATCCCCGGCCGCGAGTACGCCCCTGAGGGCATAGAGCGTAGAGCGGTCCCAGAATGTCTTGTCTCCGGCCTGGGAGGCCAAACCGTCGGCGGTCCATAGTTCCGGGGAAAAAAGTGCATCAATAGTGCCTTGCTTGCGATCGAAAATATTGACGGTTAGCGGGATGCATATCCAGGCCCTCAGTTTGTCATTGCCCTCATAGTAACGGTATGTGTGAAATCCCATAAGATCGGCCCCAAAGTATCCTTCGATGTTTCCCCTGAGCATTTCCGCCTCTTTCTTATACGACTGAATGCTTTTAGGTTCTTTCCCCAGGGATTTGCCGAGATACACGGCAGAGACCAGGGCATCATAATACAGGGATGAGGTGCAAAGATTGGCTTCCCCGGAAGGGAACCTGCCTTCCAGTTCATCCGAGTTGGATGTGACAACGCCTCCGGCATTCAGATGTCGCCGGTTATATTCCAGGCACCAGACGATAAGGGGCCAGAGTTCTTCGGCGATAACAGCGTCTCCCTGTGAAAGCGCAAACCGGGAAGCTCCATAGGCGATCATGGCCGCATCACCCCTGTCTCCGGCCCCATTCCAGATGTCGGTCCCTTCAGCAATAATCGAACTGGGAATGGGGTTGTAAGCGTCATTCATGAATCGGGCGAAATGCCGGTATGCATTCAGGGCTGATTCGATCCCGTATTTATATCCAAGATAAGGGAAAAACGGGTTGATGTATTCCGCCTGATCATTAGCCCAGATCGCGGCATAATAACTTAGTCCCCCCGGGCCGTGCATGGGTCCGCCTTTGGTCTGGAAAATACTTTCGGCCGCACGGATCTTGGCGAAGGAAAAAGCAGTATTTAAAACCAGATCGGGGGTTTCAAGCACCAGGTTGTCCGAAAATTCCGAAACCAAGGCGTTCCGCTTCACCAATTCATTTTCAACATCGGCCGCGATGATGTCCCGGCCATCTTTCAATGCAGTGAAATAAAGGTAAAACCGGGCTGTTTCTCCCGGTTTAAACCGGAACACCCCATGATTGACCGACCCGGTAACCACACGATAGCTTCCGTCGACCCCCGCATCAGGATCGGTTGTGTTCTGTATATTCACATCCGGGATCTCCAGGGTCAGTAGTTTCTGACTGATATTTTTCAATTCGTATTTTTCACAGAATGCCGGGAGGGTGGTCGATGGAAAGAGTGTCCTGGAAAGGTCTATTTTCCCGTCAAATGTGCTTTTTACAGTGATTTTTCCATCCAGGACAATTTCATAAACCTTTTCGTGCAGCAGCAATTTTTTATTGACAACCAGGAGGGTGACCGGGTCAAGGTTAAAAGAACGGATTAAACTGGCATGCGTATTATTTGGTATGGTCCGCAGCAAGGGCCATACGACATCCCTGCTGATGGAAAAAGAGCTGTCGGAGTTTACACCATACCTGATCACGGCGGAGATCTGCCGTCCACTCAACTCAATGTGGTCAATGTGGGGAAGGTGGTCATCAATCGTCCATTTTATGGCATGGGTGTCTGACAGAACCCATCGGTTTTGCTGTCCTGACAAGCAAAAGGACAATAACAGCGGTAAAAAAATAATGATATTTTTCAATGGCATATTAGAATAGAAAGGTTATGTTTTGTATGAACGACATAAGTATGGGTAGTTCATTTGACAGTTTTACTGCAAACTTAATTAAAAGCTTTTTCAAATTTTCAATTGAACTTGTATTATTCTCCATAAGCCAGACATTTTTATCTAAAATTTCCAGGCGATTGTCGTTCCCATTAACGGAAAGCTTAAAAAATGAACACCCTACCGCAGCGGACGCAAAGTCATCCAATTGCAACTTTTAACAATAAGGGGAGCCACACTGCACAAGAGGC
>JBAXFM010000154.1:0-12147 GCA_037139855.1 Bacteroidota bacterium | reverse complement strand
TGGAATATTTTCATCAAGCAAAATTTTCATTGGGAACCTGATGTATGATAAGATTTTTAGCGATTTCGAGTAATTTCAAAGCCTGATCCTTTTTAACTGTTGGAAAATTGAAAAGGAATTCATCAACCGTTTCTCCTGTTTCAATATAATCGAAGAAAAAATTCACAGGCACTCGTGTTCCTGCGAATACCGGAGTCCCACCCATTGTTTCTTGGTCAATACTGATCACCTGATTTTTTTTCTTTTCCATGATAACAAAGATAATACTTTTTAATCAAATTTCTGTGGATTCACATCCCAACCTTCCTGTACAACCCGTAAATCACCGGATTTCCACGCCTGACCCGAACTGTGAAATTGTCGAGGATGTAAGGCGATTTCATTGGATTCCACACAAATGCATGAAACATCAGCCGGTGATGGCGGAGTTCGATGTCGCTGATGCGTAGCGATTCAAACACCCGGCCCTGGTTTCCGGGTTTGACGTAATCACTGATAGCCGCAGAACTCCATTTAATATCTTTGCCATCGGAGGTTACGCTCACCACCAGCCATGCTCCCGGAAACACCAACGGAGTACGCACGTCAACTGAAACGTCGATAACATCGTTTTCAGAGTGGATCATGTCACGCAATGATTTTGTGTAAGTAGGACTAAACTCAATCCCGGTATCGTTTACAAATGATTTTTTTCCTTCAATGGTAAGGGAGTCGGTGCACCGTTTTTCATTCACATAGCCCCAATCCGGCAAACTTGGCTCAAATGTATTGGTCAGGGTGTAAAAATATTCACCGGATACTTTCACAGGTTTGATCCTTGAAAAAAGATAGAAATCACCTCCGCAGTACGGCTTGTGTTGAATGAGCCACGGGAATTTCTCCTGGATCAGTGCATAGTTTACCCAATTGGTGGACGAGAGGCAACCAAAGGCGAGATAATCTGCTTTGCATGAATCCAGGAAAGTCAGCAATGTACCTCGCCCCCCGATGTCTTCAATGTAGCGGAAGGGCAGGGTGAGGCAATTAAGCTTTTTCAGGTAATAGGGATTGATCTCCTTTTTTGTATCAAGAATTACCATGACGTTGTGTGTCCCCAGTGAATCAACTACCCGTTTTGAATCGGCCACGATTTCACGGTAGATACCCTTGTAAAACAGTTTATAATGCTGTCGCTCCACGACCAGGGAAGAGATCACGATCATGCCTATCAGCGCCACCAATACGATTTTATGAATTGATTTCGTAGTCTTGAAAAAACCGAAAAGGATAAACAAAAGAAATGGAAATGAAAAAATAAGGACCGAGTATTGAAGTACCGAACTCCGGTATTTTGAATAGAGAAAACCAATGAAGTAGGGGAGGAGAAACCAGACGAACGAAATGAAGATGAACTTTTTATTTACAGCAGGTTTTTCCTGGTACCAATATAACGACAGACTGATTAACACGATGATCAGCAGGTAGATATAAACAGAAAACTGAAAAATATATTGAATGTAATCAAGGATGAAATCATACCTGGGTTTGCTTAGCCAGCCTTCGATGCCTCCGACCCCAAGCTGATAAAGGAGAATTGGCAAATGGGGAAGATACAACACAATGATCAGAATGCCTGCGGCAACATACTGACGCATTTTTTTTCGGGGACAGTAAAAGAGCCCGGTGATCCCGACCATCGCGGCAAACATCATGCTGAAGTGATGGTTGTAGGAACACAAAGCACCCGAAATGATAAATCCTGCCAAATTAAGGTAATATCTCCGGTTCGGATAAAAGATCACTTTCGTCCAGAAAAATACCAGCAGAAGTGCAAAACATAAACCGCTGGCATAAGGCCGGGCAATCTGGCTGTACATCACCGGGAATTGCAGAAACGCCACGAAGGAAGCAGCTACCAGTCCAACGGTGGAGTTGAACCAATCCTTACCGATCAGGTAAATAAGCCAGATGGAAAGTAACCCAAAAATGATGAACGGGGTTTTCAGGATTGCCTCGGAAACGCCGAAAAACCTGACCATATAATATAAGAAAACCTGCACACCAGCCGGATGACCATCAACCTTAACCCCTTTTTCGATCAGTTCATGAAAAGTTGAAAACTGAGTGCGGATGATGGCGCTGAATTCATCATGGGTAAAGGGAATTTCCGACAAACGATAAAACCGTAACAACCCGCCAATGAGCAGAATCAGCACGATCAGAACATCATCAATAGAAATTCTTCTGAAAACTTTCTGCATTCCTCAATCCTAAATCTTAAATCGTAAATCAGAATTCGTCATTCGTCATTCGTCATTCGTCATTCATTTGGTTTTATCCGGAAACGGCGGCATGCCCGGCAATTCCTTTGGCCACGATTTAAGCTCCTCCTTCATCTGTTCAATGGCTTTGTTCAGTTGCTGGTCCTCGCCGGCATATTCCTTTCCGGGGTCGTTATCCACCTCAATATCAGGATCAACGCCATGGCCTTCAATGATCCAGTTTTTTCCTTCCGTATCATAGGGTGCAAATTCAGGCTTCATCAATTGGCCGCCATCGATAAAGGGCAATGAACCCCTGATGCCAACAACCCCGCCCCAGGTACGCTTTCCAATGGCCTTGCCGATTTTCAGTTTCTTGAACTGGTATGGAAACAAGTCACCATCCGAGGCTGAATAGTTATCGATGAGAATGCATTTGGGTCCCCATTGCATTTCAAGCCTGCCGGGTGCAGCCTCGGTGTTTCTGGCCATGCCGATCATGGTCATTTCGCGGTTAAGCCTCTCAATGATCATCGGAGATACATTCCCGCCACCGTTACCCCGGTCGTCGATAATCAGGGCACGTTTGGCCAATTGCGGATAAAAGTGTTTCACAAATTCATTCAGACCCTCTACCCCCATGTCGGGAATGTGGATGTATCCAATCTCGCCATTGGAAGCGTCCGACACTTTTTTTATGTTATTCTGAACCCAGTTGTAATAGAATAACCCAGCTTCATTATCGGTTGGAACCACGATAACTTTTCGGGCGCCTGTTTCGGAAGCAGTCGCATTCAGGGTTAATTCTACCTGTACATTTGCTTTATTGACCATCGCCTCATTGATGTCGTTCATCTCTTTGGTTGATTTTCCGTTGATGGCAATGATGAAATCGCCCTCCTTTGCATCCACACCCACTTCGGTGAGGGGGGAACGGGTATCTGATGTCCAGTTTTCACCTTTCAAAATCCGGGTAATCTGATAATAACCTGATCCGTCGCGTGTTATTTTAGCGCCAAGCAACCCCATTTTTATCCGCACAGGTGCTGGTTTATCGCCTCCACTTACATAGGAATGGCCAATGCTGATCTCGCCAATCATCTCCCCGATGATATAGTTCAGGTCGTTGCGGTTGTTTATGTATGGCAGTAAAGCTTCATACTTTTTTTGAATGTTTTCCCAGTTTAATCCCTGCATGTTGGGGGCATAAAGAAAATATTTCATCTGGCGCCATGATTCGTGATAAATCTGTGCCCACTCGGCTTTCAGGTCAACCATTATTTTCATGTTTGACAGATCAATCCAGTCCTGTACCTCAATTTTTCCGCCCCTGGGAAGGTCGATCACTGCATATTTGTTATGTTCTCCGACCAACATTCTATTGCCATCTGCTGAGATTTCGTAAAGTCCGAAATCGCCCAGGTTTGATTCTTTCCGATCTTTCAGATTGAATGTCATCAACCCACCCGGGTGACCACCCCGGCCACCTTTGATATAATAAACATTGTTACCGGTACAATTGACGTTAAAATAAGTCCCTGCATCAACAGGCAGTGCAAGTATCCGGTCGATGATACCTTCAGGATCGACTTTTACCACCATGTTTTTTCGGGCTGAATCACTTTTTAAATTCAGCTCCTTCTGGCTTTTTTTCTTGCCGTCCTGATTGGTTGCGGCTCTTTCAGAATGACAGAATCCCGCATGTTTCTCCTCAATTTTGTCCCCAACCTCATTATTTTCAGGTGCAAATGGATTTGGGGTTGCTTTTGCCAGGGTTAACATATAAACCTTTGTCATATCCGAATAGGAATGGTTCCATTCCGTCCAGCTATAGGTGGGGTTAAAGTCGCGGTTGGAGGTGAACACGAGGTATTTTCCATCATTGCTGAAGGTTGCGCCGTCGGCATCGTACCATGTGTCGGTGACTGGTATTTTGGTTTTTGCAGCCAGATCATAAAGGAAAATACGGGAAGTTGAACGCCGGCTTGGAAAGGTATAAACGATCCATTTGCTGTCGGGCGACCAGTTATAGTCGTTGAATTCGCCGCTGGTGGCAATATCAACCTGGGTCACCGCTTTTGAATCAATATCCACATATTGCAGTCTCAGCATTTTATCGGCCCAGAGTAGTTTTTTGCTATCGGGCGACCATACGATGCTGTATTTATATGTGTCGGCATTCTTGGTAATCTGCAAAGGTGCTGCAGATCCATCCTGTTTTTGAATGTAAATTTCGTCTTCTCCTGTTCGATCGGAGATAAAGGCAATATGGAGTCCGTCGGGCGACCAGGCAACATCGCGATCATGGATGCCCGGTGTGCCGGTAAGGTTTCTGGTGATGCCGCTTTTGGCCGGGATGGTCCAGATATCACCACGTGCACCAACAGCAACCCGTTTACCATCCGGCGCCAGGGATAATGTGTTGATGAATTTGCTGGCATCTTTCATCTGGTTTCGCCCGGTGATAAAATCTCCGGCAATGCGGATGGTTAATTTTACGGTGGATTGACTGGCCAGATCAAAACTGTAGATATAGCCACCATTTTCAAATACAATGGCATTGTCGCCCAACGACGGGAACTTGATATCGAACTCCTTAAAGTCGGTGAGTTTTTTTGTTTCTTTTGTTTTCAGGTCATAACTGTAGAGGTTTGTGGGACGCTCCCGTTCTGAGAGAAAGTAAATTTTATCACCATGCCACATCGGGTACATGTCCTGAAAAATATTGCTGGTAATCTGCTCGGTTTGTTTTGTCTTAAAGTCATAGATCCAGATTTCATCGGCCATGCCGCCCTTATAGTATTTCCAGGTTCGGAATTCACGAAAAACCCTGTTGTAGGCTAATTTCGAATTGTCGGGTGAATAGGAGCAAAACCCACCACAGGGGAGGGGTAGTTCTACCGGCATTCCTCCATTGATATTGGCAAGGAAAAGCTGGCCTTTGAAGTCATTGAAAGTTTGCTTGCGTGAACGAAATACCACATTTTCATTATCTTTCCAGGTCATGACGATGTTATTGGGTCCCATGCGGTCAGAAATGTCGTCACGTCCCAGGGTGGCCGTAAAGGTGAGGCGTTTGGGAACCCCGCCTTCTGCCGGTATCAGAAATACCTCGGTGTTGCCATCATACTGACCAGTAAACGCAATCTGCTTTCCATCCGGTGAAAAGCGGGCAAACATCTCATAGCCATTTTCATCATTGGTTAATTTTCGCGCCAAACCACCTGACTTATCAACGGTATAAAGGTCACCGGCATAGGTAAATACAACCTGGTTTCCATGAATGGCCGGGAACCTCATCAGCCGTGCTTCATCCTGGGCTATCAGCAATCCCAGCATGAGCATAAAGGTCAAAGTCAAGGTCAGTTTTTTCATTTTTCTTGTCAATTTTTGGTTGAAAACATATTAAAAAACAAAAATATAGAGAAAATCTTAACTTTTTCCATTATTTCGGTGATCTGGTAAATTTACTTGATATTAACCACCTTGACTCGTGATGAAATTTGTTAGTATCTTTACAAACTGTAATGATGGTTTCGTTGATCTCAATAACTATTTTGTAATCAGACAAAGTGAAAATGGACACACTTAACCTGGATTTGAACAAACGCTACACTTATGCGGATTACCTGACCTGGATGGACGATGTCCGGCGCGAGTTATTAGACGGTTTCATAAAACTGATGACCCCGGCGCCGTCACGAAAACATCAGCGCATATCAGCCAAAATGATGAAAATTTGGGGGGTGTATCTGGAAAATAAAAAATGTGAAGTCTATCACGCACCATCGGATGTTCGTTTGCCAAAAGATAAAGATAAAAATAGTGATAAACAGATTTATACTGTTTTACAACCTGATATTTATGTTATCTGCGATTTGACGAAGATGGATGACAAAGGCTGTTTGGGTTCCCCTGATTTAATTATCGAAATTGTTTCGGCCAACAATTCTAAATACGATATAAAGGATAAGTTTGAAATTTATCAGAAACATGGTGTACAGGAGTATTGGATTGTAAATCCCAATGATGAAAATGTGAATGTTTTTTTTCTGGATGAAAAAGGGAAATATCAATTGGTTGGAATGTATGCCGGCGATGATAAAATTCCCGTAAATATTTTCAATGGTGATCTGAAAGTTGATCTTACAGAAGTTTTTTTACCTTAATCCTTTGTCTTTCTGCTCAGGTATCATAATTAAACGGTTTTCCATGACTTGGTCAAATAGTGTTTTATCCATTATAATCGTTGGAGCCATGCTGGCTTCCTTCCCGGGATGTTCAAAAAAGGTTGATGGTCCGGTGGAAAATACCCCTGTCGCCCCGGTTTTAACAACGAACACCGTGACTGCGATCCTCACTGTTTCAGCCACTTGTGGAGGTGTTGTCACTTCCGATGGTGGTGCAGTTGTTACCGCACGTGGGGTTTGTTGGGGCCTGATGACTGGTCCGCAAATCAGTGATTCACATACCGTTGATGGAACCGGAACAGGTTCTTTTACCAGCCTGGTGACAGGACTCCTTTCCGATACTATTTATCATATCAGGGCCTATGCCACCAATAGTGCAGGCACTTCCTATGGAAATGAATTGTCCTTCAGAACATTAAAGCCTGAAGTATATTCCATTGCTGATATCGATGGCAACTTATACCCCATGATGAAAATTGGCGATCAGTACTGGTTGAAGAAAAACCTTCGGGTTACGCGATATCGAAACGGCGATCCAATTGCCAGGGTGGCTGTTGATGCACAATGGAAAATACTCACTTCAGGTGCGTTTTGCAGCTATGATAACCTCACCACAAATGATACGCTCTATGGATCGCTGTACAACTGGTATGCGTTGATTGATAGTCGCGGACTCTGTCCTGAAGGATGGCATGTGCCTTCCAATGCGGAATGGGAAAACCTGGAAAGTTTTCTGGGTGGTAACCTGGTAGCCGGGGGAAAAATGAAATCAACAGGTACGCTTGAACAAGGTTCAGGACTGTGGTTTTTACCAAACACCGGTGCAACGAATGCATCAGGATTTACAGGACTTCCCAGCGGTTACCGCATCAACTACGGCACCTATTATTCGATGGGAAATGTTGGTTATTTCTGGTCCGCATCCGATACGGCTACAGTAAATGCATGGAATTATATTCTTGATGCCAACAACAGTGAACTGAAAACGATATTCAATTTGAAAACCAATGGATTTTCAGTGAGGTGCTGTAAGGATTGATCGGTTGAATGATCGACAAAATGGTTTCTTCCTTATTGCCGGGGAAAAATTTCACGCAGATTTACACAGAAAAGGAGGCAGATTTACGCAGATTTTTAAATATTTTTTTTTTATCTGCATTAATCTGTTTTTTTTCTGCGATAATCTGCGTGAAACAAATCCTCAGAATTCTATCTTGTAACTCAGAAACGGCACAATCCCCATTGACTTCACAGGCTCAACGGTCTGGTTATAATCATTATAAACATACCCGGTTACCGGTTGCTGATTGAGCAGGTTTTTGAGCTGAATCGCCCATACACCAGAGAACTTCTTATGATTGGTCCGGTAAGTCAGGGTGAGGTCAAGATAACAAAAGGTTGGAAGCCGCTGCCGGTAAGCGTCCGTTTCATTCAGGACTTCACGGTGTTGTTCTATGGAAGCATGCAAATCGATTGGCACATACCACTCCCCGCCGGTGACGGATGCTTTCAGATTTAAACCGAGAATGTTTTTTCCCCGGATGGTCCATTCTTTGCCGCCCACCATATTCACCACATAATTTGCATTGAATCTTGTGTTGCGTTCCAATCCATCGCCACCCTTGTATTTTGAATCGAACAACGAAATGGTAATCAGGTAATAATACTGCTTTGTGAGAAATTTTTCGAGCGTCAGGTCGATACCGGCATTGTGTCCGGTGCCCTTGTTTACAAGGGTGTCATTATAAAATCCGCCACTGCTGTTGATCAGTGAATAATAGTTCCCCGGCATCACAGGAATGTTATACAAGTACTGGTAATAAGCCTCTGCCTTAAACCGCAATTCCGGTCGGACCAGATAATCGTATCCAAGCACAAAATGATGCGACCTGCTAAAATCAAGCTGCCTGTTTGGCTGGACCTTCATCTCAGGAGTAACGATCACATCCGTGAGGTAAACCCCCACCTCCTCCGTTTGTGAATGTTTCCCATAACCAAAGCTCAAAGCATGTTTAGGAGCTAATTGCCAGCGAAGTGCCATACGTGGCTCTATTGCGTAATGGCGATTCAGCAGGAAGTACTGGAAGTGCAAGCCGGCATTCAGGGTTATGGTGCGGGAAAGGTCGATCTTTGATTCGCTGAAGGCCTGAACGAGGTCGGTATTTCCACTGCCATCATAAACCTGCCCGAATTCTCCGGTAAAGGGATTCACAGCCTGCAGGTCGCTATTGTAAAATAATCGTGTGTAGGTAATTCCCGTGCGATTGGTATGCCGTGGCCCTGTTTTGGTGTTCAGCAGTGTGCTGGCAGAGAAACGGAAATTGTCCTGCCTGACATTTTCCTGGGGTTGGAGTGAATAATCCTGCTGTAGGTAGTTGTTTTCAAATGTAATTGCGTTGTATGCTCCTGAAATATAGGAACGCAGGTAACATTTTCGCGATAAAGGCAATTGGTGTATAAGCGCCAGAGATCCCATGTTGTTGTTAAGCAATGATTGGGTGCGGTCCTCGAGGGTTTTCCATTTTGTGGTGTCTTTCTCCGGCACATATTTCGACCGTGAGATTCCTCCGATCCCGATGAGTGAAAAGGTTCCGGCTTTTCCTGCCGGGAGGTTGATCTTGAACGACAAATCCTGGTAGGATGGGATCTTATTTTTCATCCCAGGATCAATGTATTGCAGGAATGCCAGGATGGAATACCGGTAATTGAACAGGTAGGAACTCTGGTTTTTACGTGAGAAAGGACCTTCAGCAGATACATCGAGTCCCTGGATGCCGAGTTGCAGGGCAAATTCATGTTTGGCGCTGTTTCCATTGCGGAAACGCATGTCGAATACGCCTGACAGTGCATTACCGTATTCAGCCGGGAAAGCTGCGGTATAGAAATCCGAATTGCTCAGAACCTGACTGCTGAACATGGTCAGGCCTCCTCCCGAAGTACCAACGTATGCATAATGATTCGGATTCGGTATATCGACACCATCCACCCGCCAGAGCAGTCCCTTGGGGGAATTGCCACGAATGACAATTTCGTTGGAGTTCACATCCGAACTGGCAGCAACACCGGCAAAGTTCGATACAGCGCGCATGGGATCATCCGCAGAACCAGCATATCTGCGGCTTTCTTCGACAGTGAATGACCTTGCGCTGACCATTGCCATGGAGTTAATGGGCTTGTCTTTATCAACAGAGGCCTTGATTTCAACTTCTTTCGCCTGGAGAACATCCTCTTCCAGTTCGGCAGACAAGTACACTTCTTTCCCTGAACTCACCAATACCTCCGGTCTGATGACAGGTTTGTATCCAATATAACTTATCTGGAACGAATGGCGACCCACCGTGACCTTTTCCAGGGTGAAGTTTCCGCTGGCATCCGTTGTTGTTCCGGTTAATGGAACTGAATTCACAACGATAACATTGGCGCCCGGAAGCCCTGTTTTGGTATCGGCATCAAAAACCCTTCCCCTCACTGTTTGGGTTGGTGTTTGGGAGAATAATGGTAAACTTAATGTTGCCAGGATAATAATGATGATGTTTTTGTTCATGTTTCAGATTTGACTTTTAACTTTTGACTTTTGACTTTGCATTTTGTACTTTACATCCTAATAAGGTTTCCCGATCCCGAGATGTGAGTATTGATCGCCGGTGTACCATAATACCAAATATTTCCACTTCCGGAAATCACCACATCAAGTAGGTTCGTTGCAGTTACATAGGTGTCGCCTGATCCGCTTGTGGTGGTGTAAACCTCGCTGGCATTAATGCTTCGCAGGTCGATGGTTCCGCTGCCACTGATTTTCAGATCCTCCCTGGTTGCAGTACCAGAAACTGCCTTGACAGAACCTGAACCGCTGATGTTTGCTGATATATGCCCGGCCTCAACCGATGCCAGATTGATGGTGCCACTTCCGCTGATATCCATCGCAAGGTTTGCAACTTTCCAACCGTTTTCTGTGAAAATTTCACCTGAACCACTTATGTTGAGGCCTGTTACCTCTGGTGCCGTGATATACACGCGGATCGGGTCATAGTTTTTAAGAATTACTCCGTTCTTTACCCGGATTACCAAACTGGTTCCATCAACCTCGGTTATGACTTCACGGAGTATATTCTCCTGGCCGCTGATTTTAAGGCTATAATCAGCTCCTGAAGTAAAGTATACCGTGGCTGTCATCGCCAAACTTATTGCGTTGTATGTTCCGGTACTGCGGGTTTCATTGATCACCTCTCCTTTCCCTTTTATTTTTTCACAGGAGGTGAACGTGGTCATTGTGATAACGGCTGCAATGGCCATAAAGATTTTACTTGTTTTCATAATTGTTTGATTTTTTGTGTTATAATTATTCTTTGCCAAAATTGAAGTCTTTTATTTCTCGCAGATTTACGCAGATTTTTCACGCAGATTTACGCAGATTTTTTTAGTGGTTTCTGTCTTTCATTCATCTGATAATATGATATCTGCGAGAATCTGCGCATTAATCAGCGAAAATCTGCGAGAACCACCCCCGCACGGGGAAAATCAAAGCCTGATTCCCGCCGAGAACCCGGGATACATTTTTACATTGAGATAGTCATTATAGGTTTCATTGAACACCGACCATGGGGCGATATGGGATAGAACCTGGTCGCCATATTCGTCGGTGATATCAGCCACAGCTACATTCCATGAAATCCCGCCGAAAATGGCCAAATGGTTTGAAAGTTTCAACGATACATTCACGGCAAGCTTGTTCAACAGGTTTAACTGGTCAGTAAACCATTCACCCTCATTTACCTGGTAACAAACACCGTCGATGGATATTCCTGCTTTATTGCCAACCGGTATGAAAGCCCCCAGGCCATATCCCCAGGCAAAAAGGGAGAGCCCGTTGCGGGTACCGCCCCCAACCGAAAGAATGTTATAGAACTGCTTTACGCCGGTTTTAAAACTCGCCACCCCGTAAAGTGTTTCCGTTGTGCCAATTTCGACGGTGGTGTAACCGTTTTTTACGAAACTGAGAACCCCGATCGGAACACCGTGTTCGAGCGAATCAACATAATTGAAAACACCTATCTGAGTTCCTTTTAGTTTTGTGGTAAAGTTGACAAAACCGGCTAACTGCGTTCCATCCATTGTACCGGCATTGATATTTACAAACCCGGCAACCATGAATCCTTTGGTTTCAGCAATATTTATATTAAGCAATCCTGCAAACTGCCCGGCTTGAACATTGCCAATCCCGATGTTGAACAGACCGGAAAATTGAGCTCCTTTCGTTTCCTTTAGCACGATATTACCTAAACCGGCAAACTGGGCGCCATGCATATCGCCTCTCAAAAGACTGCCAAGTCCTGAAAATTCAGCACCTGATACTCCGCCTGCATACCCGGCAAGGATGTTCAAAGAAAACTTATTGGTCACCTTCCACGAATTCAGTCCGTTGCTGCTGAGCGGTGTAATAAACCCCGCCTGGATCGTACGTTTTTTTAAACCTGATGAGTCCTGAGCCTGGACTATCAAGGGTAAAATAATCAGAAATTTAATTGCCAGTAATGCGGCCATTCTCATCTTGTGTCTCATCTTTTTTTGAGTTGGTTTTATCTGATGACAATCAAAAACGGAATTACCCCTATCTGTGGAATGATTTTTTTTTCAACAGGATGTATTACCTTTTTGGGATTTTCCGATTAAGCAATATATTATCTCGCAGATTTACGCGGATTGTTTCACGCAGATTT
>JBAXFM010000153.1:0-12178 GCA_037139855.1 Bacteroidota bacterium | reverse complement strand
ATCTTCATTACAGTTTCGAAAACGGACAGTATGGGATTTAGCGGGCTGATTTTCAGTTATATCACTGAAAATAAGTACCAATGCCTGAACCACGACCTTTTATTTGACAACAATTTTTCAGAACAAAACTTACAGGTTGTTTTCAAATCGGTCATGATCCCATCAGCTGACTTCTGTAGCTCCGGAGAAGATTATGCATACGGAGGAACCGTATGGTTTCCGATTGCAGACGGAAACCATGGATTTGAGGTCGTACTCGATGGAAAAACCTATATCGGTTCGTTTGTGAAAAGTGGAACTACCTTCACATTTACATGGCCTTATAGTTCAGGAGTCACAATCACTCCGTTGATCATAAATTAAATTGCTATCTTAGCTACCCATCTGATTAAACGGATGGGTAGCATTTTTGTGAAAGATTTACACGAAATAATTGAGGGTTGTAAAAACAACGACCGGTCAAGCCAGGAAAAATTGTATCGACAGTTTTATCCGGGCTTATTTGCTTTGTGTAAGAAATTTTTTTTCGACAACCATGATGCGCTCACTTCATTGAATAATGGAATGTTAAATGTTTTTAAAAACATCGGGAAGTACGACCCTGCTAAAGGTGAGCTATTTAATTGGGCATATACAATTGTCAGGAATGCAGCCATCACACATTTGAACAGCCTGAAGATAATTCAACCAACTACTGAAATATCAAGTCAGATAGAACAAACTTTATATTACAGCCAATTTAAAGAACTTGAATGGAATGACATTTATATTTACCTTGACAAACTTCCCCCTGCAACCCGTGCCGTATGCACCCTCCATTATCTTGAGGGATTTGCAATAAAAGAAATTGCCGAACAATTAGGCATAAGTGAAGGAACCATAAAGTGGCATTTGAGTGAAAGCCGAACCCGGCTTAAATCATTATTTTCAATCAACAGAATCACAGAAAATGAATGATGAAAATTTACATATAACCCCTGACCCGCATAAAGGTATCCCGGAGCCGGAAATTCCTGCCGATGAGGCGTGGAACAATATGGCTGCAATGCTCGATGCCGAGATGCCCGTATCTCCGCCTGATGATGTGCCATCAGAAAAGCCACCTTCATCGGGAGGGGGAGGAATTTTAGGTGGTGGCATCCAATTCCTGAGTATCGGACTGATTGTTTTGGTTGTGGCAGGTTTAGTAACATGGGGAATGCTGCGCCAAACAAATAAACCAGAAACATCTGTCATGAGTAAGGATACAATAAATGTAATCCAAAATATTACCGGCACTGATTCTTTAACTACAAATAATCAAAACAAGCCATCTCTTACAAGCAACATCAAGTCTGCATCACTGATTGTCAGTCAGGATACAAAAATGGATTTGCCTGTAAAGTCTTCTGAAAGAAATATTACTGTTAAATCAAAAGTAATTCCACCGATTAAAAATAGTGCAAAAAATGAACAGCATCCTGCTTTGACTTATTCTTCAGTTTCCAAGCCGTCTGAATCTATAACGAAGGATATCGTTCCTTCACAAACCGCGACTGAAAATGCAACTGATACAGTTAACATTAAATTCCGCGAAAAGCCTGTAATGGAGGAAAAATCAGAGGATACGGTTAAATCCCTGGAAATTCAATCCACTCCCCCTTCACCGGATGCAGCATTTGTGAAATTATCCGATAACGCTGTTCCGGCAGTAATTCCTGTAGTCAATCCGGCAGTTGAGATGAAAGCGGATAACACACAAAATAATACAGGTACCAAAAATGCCAAAAATTCACTGAGGATGTCAGAGAACCTTTCATGGCAATCAGGGATATCCGGAAACATAGGAGAAGTAGTTCAAAAGGGCAGAAATCCCAACCTGTATTACGGTGGTATGGTTACGGGAGGTTTGTGGCACAAAAAACTAAAAGCAGGCATTGAAACGGGTATTGGATTGACGGTTTATAATGATTACGGTTCTGTTTTAAACAATGTCAGGATTACGGATTCAATCTCGGGAGACACGGTAAATCCGGTAACACATATCGATACAACAAGGATTGTTGCGTGCAAGTACAGGTATCAATACATACAGGTTCCTTTGTTCATTTCAAAGCAGGTAGTTGCAAAGGGAAAGTTTGCACTCGATATCAAAACAGGTCCTGTAATAGGTTTTTTGATTTCGCAAAAGCAGATACCCGATTACGCCTCAGGCCCTGAAAATGGAGAAATTCTGAGTACTGTCAACAATGATTATACACGCCTGAAAATTAGTTGGCAATGGGATGTGATCGTACAATTACGATGGAACTTCAATGACAAACTCTCCTTCACATTGAGTCCCTCGTCCATTTTTTATTTGAATAATCTTTACGAAAGCAATAACAGACCGGCCAGTATGCCTTTTGGTATTGGAGTGAATGTGGGGTTGATTTATAAGTTTAAATAACCAGGCCAAACTGTCCATTTCCTCCCTAAATCAATCACTTTCAGGTAATCCTTATTATTTCAACTCGAGCCTCCCGTTCACGGTGAACTCAATTCCCAGTGCAACCGTCAGAGTGGCTCCTGACTGTATGGTGACGGTATTGCATCGTACCGGTGCCTTGCCCCAGGATGATGGTCGCATTGCCGGAAACGCTTCCGCCAGCCGAAGCCGGGTAGATGCCTACGACTTTGATAATGCTGTCGGAACAACCATAGTTGTCGGTGATCGGGAGTTTAACATTATAGTTCCCCGCGGAATAGAAAAAATGTACCGGGTTCTGGATCGACGTTGTGCCTCCGTCCCCGAAGTTCCATTGCCATAAAGTGATAAATCCTCCGCCGTTCGTATAGGATATGTCAAAGAAACTGGTCGGCTGGTAAAGGCAGTTACCTGACTCCATAAAGTTGGCCAGCGGCTTCGGCCTCACATTAACATTTGAGACACAACTGTTCGTGTTGCCGTAATTTTCGGTCACGGTGAGTGTTACCATGAAGATCCCGGCGAATGGGTATGAGTGGCAAACGTTGGGGCTATAAGGGAAATGGACTGTATCGGCAGGCGATCCATCCCCGTAATTCCAGACCCAGGTTGTAATATACCCGAAAGGCGGGGTAGCGGAATAGGAGAGATCGGTAAAACAAACAGGGCTGCCCAGACAGATGGGAGCATTTGAGGTAAAAAAGGCAGCCTGGTAAAAGAAAGAAGCATTTGACCGGAAGGAAGGAGGAAAATGTAATAACATCCGGAGTTGGTCAATATCAACCTGTCCAAACCAATGGAGATTATTCCGACCTTTGAATGGGTTAAACCGGGAATGTATAAATACTTTATCCTGGTTTTTCTTCCGGGGTGTTAATTGCAACCTGAACATATGCAACGAGCCAATTTTTCAAATTTTATAAAAACAACATGAGTGAACATAAAAAATTATCGGAAAAATTATCGGAAGTATTACAACACGAAGGCGTAGTATCCATTGTATCATGGGGTGTCGAAACCCATGTTGCGAATACATGGAACTCTTTTCTTGTGGTAACAGAGGATGAGCGGATTCTCATTCCTGCGTATGGTTTTAGAAAAACGGAGAAAAATGTCAATGTAAACAGCAATGTGAAATTAACCATGGGGAGTAAAGAGGTTTTGGGATATAAAGATTATCCCGGAACAGGTTTTCTAATTAATGGTAAGGCAAGATATATCAGTTCTGGTGATGAGTATGATTTTATGAAACAAAAATTTCCATTTCTCACCAGGGTATTGGAGATTACTGTTGAAACAGCAAAACAAATGTTATAGCCATCAGACCTGATTGAAAACCATCTGCCCGTTTGTAACGGCATTATTGCAGTTCACCGTATTGGGATCTTCCATGCTATCCCCATGTTCAGCAAATACATATCACGAATCGCAGAGATGGCTCCGGAGACAGAAAAATCTGCCTGCAAGTGGTCGTTGATAAGAAATGCAACCCCGGTATCCATATTAAAGGATGGATATGAATGCAACGCTGCATAGCCGTATCCCTCGACAAATACATTCCATTTCGGATGCAGTTGGACAGCAAAACAAACCGCATAAAAATGAAGGAGCGCATCTGAACCGCCAAACCAGGTCAACCCATAATTGTAACACAGGTTCAGGTTTTCGGTCAGGTCATTCGACATCAATAAATATAGTGACGGGGTGAACGTTTTTGGCAGGAATTCCTGTTTTCCAATGAACGGCAGGGTAAGATTAAACAATAAGGAGATATCTGGAATTACCTTATGTTGTCCGATTATTTTGATTTTCGTACCAATGGTAACAGGATTGAAGCCATATACCGAAGTTGACCCTGCACTGTCTTTTACAATATTGTAAGCAAAATCAGTCTGGATTCTCAATTCCGCAAACTTCAACATTCCGTACCTGACCAGGAGCGAGGAAAACAAATAGTTCTCAAGGTGAATTTCTCCATTGAAAATGCTTGTGTACTGAAGGCCATCCTCCAGTTGAAATTTCCTGGAGGTCATAACATCAGGCGAAGTGGCAAATCCGGGCCTGTCGGCGGAAAAGGAGGTGGAATCAATGGTTTGTGACATGAGCGATGAACTCACGAAAAAGATCAACATCATGATATACCCGATTATTTTCATCGTCTTTTTGTAATTTTCATTACTGCTGATTTTGATCTTCATCATTTCCAATAAACATGAAAATCAATCTGATAAATATGGTTATATAACTCACTTCACCATTATCCCAAAGCCAGAACCAAGGCCAATAAAAGTAAAACTAATATTTGAATTGGAACTATTTATGTAAGTTTGTTATTCAATTCCTGAATTATGAAACTACCTGCGCTTTTTGCCACAATGTTATTACTGAGTCTTACTGTTGTTGTTCATGGACAGCATGAAGAAGCCATCAAATGGCTGGATAAAAATGCACTGGAAATCAAAACGGTTCAGGCTGAAAATGGCTTGAAGGATTTGATGCCACTCAAAAACATCCTGAAAGATAAACGGATTGTCGCATTGGGTGAAGCGACCCATGGGACCAAAGAATTCTTCCAGATGAAACACCGGATGCTTGAATTCCTGGTGAAAGAGATGGGGTTCCGCTTTTTTGCAATCGAAGCAAATCTCACGGAGGCTTACGTTGTAAACGAGTACGTGTTGTATGGGAAAGGCGACCCGCAAAAAGCGCTGGATGGCCTCTATTTCTGGACCTGGAACACCAAAGAAGTCATGGCGATGATCGAATGGATGCGGGAATATAACAAAGGAAAAACAGATAAAGACAAGGTAAGGTTTTACGGTTTTGACATGCAAGCCCAACCCGTTGCCATAGCGGAATTCAATAAATATCTGACGCGCGTTGATTCAGGTTATGCCAGCCAGATTAAGGATGTGGTGACCCGGATCAAGGGGTTGGAGGATATCCCGGGAAATAAACAGGCCACAGCATGTGCGGGTGAAGTAAGAAAAATATTTACACACATGGCAGAAAATAAACAGAAATATATCGCAACAACTTCAACTCGCGAATATGAAATGGAGAAACATAACCTGGTCATTGTTTCACAATATATTGCCATGATTTCGAAAACCGATACTGCCGCGATGTGCCAGGTGAGGGACAGTTGCATGAGTGAAAATGTAAAATGGTTGATGAATCTTGAAGGTGATTCCAGCAAATTTGTTTTGTGGGCGCATAACGGACATATTGCAAAAGATTATGTGACCAGCGACGGGCTGACCATGGGATATTTCCTCCGAAAATATTACATGGACAACTATTATGCTTTGGGATTTGATTTCTACCAGGGATCGTTCCAGTCGATAGGCACCAAAGTAGGACTAACTGAATTTCACTGCACTTTGAAGCAAAATTCAACAGGTTATATTTTTGCACAATCAAAACCGGATATATTCTTTATCGACCTGGCTATTGCGGAAAAAAACCAGGGAATGAAAAAGCTCCTTACCGATACTATTCCGTCCATATTCATTGGGGCATTATTCTCAGACGACAACCAGGAACAAAATTATGTTAAAAGACCGCTGGCAGATATGTACGATGGGCTGATTTTCATCAGAACAACACACCGGGCAGAGCCCAACCACGGTTTGGAAAATCAGGCAGTTGTCGATTTTGGAAATTTAATGTCCAGGATCAATGCCAAACCCTATGCCGGAAAACAATTCAGGTTTTCTGCATTTGTGAAAATGGGAAGCGACACCACCAACGGCCAAGGCCAGTTATGGTGCCGGGTTGACAGGGAGGACAAATCCACGGGCTTTTTCGACAACATGGGCGACAGGCCCATTAAATCATTGGAATGGCAATATTTTGAAATTACCGGAACCGTGGATAAGGATGCCGCCATGTTGTATTTTGGATGCTTGCTCAGCGGCAAAGGTGAATTGTATGTGGATGATATCAGCCTTCAATACAAGGATGAAGGACAATGGCTCCCAATTACAATACCCGATCCGACCTTTGAATCTTTCGCCGGCAATGTAAAACCGGAAGGGTGGATGTTGTATGATAAAAAGTGTCAGATTTTAGTAACCAGTCAGGCTTCTCACAACGGAAACAAATGTGTGCACTTTAAAAAGGAAAATTAAAAGCATCATATTTTGCATTTAACAAGTTTCCACTTATCATTTGAACCATCATTCTTTATGAGAAAGTAAGCGTCCCCTTTATATATCTCGATTTTTTCAGGGAAAGGGAAAGGGAGGACCGTCCCATTTGCAAGTTTACCGGTTTCAAGATCAACTCTTTGTATTTTTGTCATTCCATTCTTTAGAAATATGGTATAAACTTCGCGGGAATACTCATCTGTCAATATCCTGCTTCCCCATCGCCAATCTGAATTTGACAATTTGACAGAATTCTTAGTGTCTGTTTTATCCTTTGCTTTAATATGAAATTTTATGGGTACACTATTTATCCTGTTGCCGTTTCCATTCATTAATTCAATTGTATCCGTGGCGAAATTGAAGAAGGCAATGTTGTCATCAGGTGTTTTAACGACCGGGAAAATCATTTTATAAAATTCCAGCTGGTGTGCCCTGGTTTCGTTTTTATCTACGATCCAGCTACGGGGCTCACCACTCCCAAAATCAAATTCAGGAGTGGTGTAAAATTCATCTACCTCAGGTAACAGGGATTTTGGGGTATTGTCAGACATGCTTCTATACATGTTCCATGAATTGTAGAAAGACTGATCATCACTAAATTTGGATAGTTTATTCTCATCAACGTATTTTCTGATATATTTTTTCCCACCTCCCTTTTCATAGAATCCAAACGCGGTGCCAAATCCGTTGACAATGTTTTCCTGGAAATACCAGCGACCCCACAATTTAAATATACTTTGCCTGAGTATGGCTTGTAATGAATCAACTGTTATTCCATGATAAAATTCAATCCGGCTTTTCTGCGGGTTATACAGGAACTGAAATGTCTGTTCTTCTTTTGAAATATAATGAACGTTTGCAAGGAAGTCTTTGAAAAGTTTCGCCGGGGGAACTTCCGGCAATGGTGAAAAGGACAGCGTGTCACCATTTCTGGCAAGCAAAACAAGTTCTGATTCCTTTATTTGATATTTGAAAATAAGCAACACGAGATTGTCACCCATAATTTCATAATCAAGAACTGAGTAGTCTTTGTCTTTGAAAAGATAGGAGTATTTCTTTGAAGAAATATCGACTTCTTCGAGCAAATATGTTTTTGGCCTTAACTGAAATTCAATTGGGGTTTTCGGTATCCTGGTGATGGTATAGGTAGCAACTTCATATCCAACACAAGTAAATATTATAGTCGCCGGACTTTTATTGATCTTTAATGAAAATTTACCTGCATCATCCGTTGACGTTCCTATCGTCGTACCATAGACTTTTATGTTAACATCAGCAATTGGCTTTAATGTTTTTTCATCTTTAATAACCCCGGTAAAAAGACCCGTTTGAGAATAAATAATTGAGTGAATAGTAAGAAAGAAGACGGTGAGATATGCTAACTTTTTGAACCTTGTCATAAAAATAAAAAATGACACCTAAGCTGTAAATTTACACCATAATTGCGATATCAGGTACACTCATGGTGATATTATTGTTCAATTTCTTATTCCGGCAGGCCTATACTGAGAAAACCATTCAGACATACTCCGGGATAAGACAATAGAAAAAAGCAAAGCCTGATTGATGATCAAGAAATGTACGTCAATTACTTACTTTGAATCTTACCAGCCTTAAGGGTACTCCGGACGCATTCTTCAGGATCTGAAGACCATAAATATAGCCATCCCGGAATACCATTTTTGATGGATTGATATTCAGTTCATATTCTTCGCAGATGAAACTGCTTTGGCAAACAAACCTTCCATTCTTTTCACAGATCCATACATTGAATTTATTGGCGTTCTCTTTCTTCGGATATTCAAAATAGAGGAGGTTGCCATCGGAATCCCTGATGATGGTCGAGAAAGCAGGAAGGGGTATCGGCTGGGTGATCTTGCCGAGGTCGGACTGCATCTGCTGTAGGATCTGGTTGTCGGCATTTTTAATTTCATCGGGTGATGCGAGTCCGTTATTTCCCGTCATATTCCTATGCTTGTAATTGTCAATGGCTTTTTGCTGGATCTCTTTCTGTTCATCTACCGAAATGTTGCCCGGCTCCCAGTTGATCCTGCTTTTGGTACTCAATTCTCCTGTCAGTGTAAAAGTGAGTATTTCGCCAGTGCCGGGAATAGAAACGATCAGCTTATCCGACACACACTCAATCTTCGGAGGAGAAGAAAGACCCGCCCAGTTCAGATAAGGCATCGTGGACATTGAAATGCTCTTTCCGTTTTTAAATGTATAGGTATAGTGAAAGAGCTTGCCATTCTTATCTGTCTCGCTCCTGTCGATATTATTTTGCCAGATGATCTTTTGCTCATTATTTGAATAATTGACGATGGCAACAAAATCACAGAAGGATTTATTCTTAATCACCCAGCCAACCACCGCTATTTTATCCCTGGACAGGGGAACCATCTGGTTGACCATATAATCGAGCTTAAGGGTTTTAACATACCGCCCGTTGAAATCAAAACAAACCATATTCCCCATATTGTCAGGCAAAGTAAAGAAGGTGTTGTTGTTGATAACCCCTTCAATTTCGGTTAATTCCTTAAAGGGAAGACCCTTCTGGCTGGTTACGTAAAACTCCTTTTCAAAACTGCCGGAAGGAGAAAACCTGGAATAATAATTTCTGTACCGGTGATTTACAACCACAGAGCCATCGGGCATGATGACCAGTGATTTCCGGCTACCCATTGGAGTATCGTAGATTGTGTCATACCAGGTTTTCAACACTTTGTTCCAGTCGTTTCCTTTGCCATATTCTGTGTCGGGGACCAGACGAACCGTCCCTTTTTTATAAATGTCAAGGAGTTTTTGTCCGTACATCGTCATGGCAAATAATGAAATGATAAGGACTGAGGCTATTCTTTTCATGGTTTTATGTTTTATGTTTTTCAAAGACTGTTGTGAACGATTATGTTACGGGTAGGAAGTTACTTTCCCGTTAGCGTCAATAATATTGATAACCATTTGTTGCTTAGCGGCTGTCTGATTTGCATTGATCTCCCGGTCAACAGTATGCACAACGACGATCTGTGGCGAAGAACGGGTTTCCAGCTTAAACACGACCGCCATAACTGCGAAGATCATCGCAGAGGCTGCAACGAGACTGATAACATATCTTTTTCGTCGTTTCGTTTCCGGGGTCTTCAATATTCCCACGGGAGCAATAAACCCGGGAATCGAAACGTCATCGCCAATCAGGATGTTCAATGCTTTCTTAACCACATCTGAACGGCGTTGAAGTTCAGTCAACCGGTCAGCACATTCCCGGCATACCGTGATATGCTTATCGACGATTTCAATTTCTTTCTCTGAGGCAGCCTTGTCAATATATTTCTGGATCAGGTCCGTTTTAATACAACTCATACTTTTGCTTTTTCAGTTCGTTCTCCAATTTTTCCAGCGTCCTTGAAAGAGTTTTCCCGACCGAGGAAAACCGTATGCCGCTGGATTCAGCAATTTCCTTGTAAGACAATCCTTCACTGTACAGAACAACCAGAGCCCTTTCATTTGGGTTAAGTGTTGATAATGCTTCGTGGACCTTGGTGATCTTTTGCTCCTTCATATCATCCGGGTCATCTGCCCTTTCAATATCGGAAGGCCTGATCGTTTGAAACTTTGTTGCATGTTTAATAAAATCCAAGCATTTATTGATTACCACCCTGTAGAGCCAGCTTGACGGATAAAGGATCAAATGCCCTTCAATCTCCCGGTCATAATATTGAACAAACACGTCATGCACGATATCCCTGGCAGAATCTCCGTTGCCGACCATCTTCGTGGCTACCCGGAACAATTTGTGATAGTTCCCATTGTATATGCTCTGAAAATCGGTCAAAATGGTTGATTTAATACTAAGTCAAAATTATTGGCATTTTGTGACATTCAAACGGTAATTTTTTTCAGTAGTGTTAAAACGCTCCCATTAACCATTTCCCGCCGGAAAAAATTGACCATCTATCCACAACGTGGGTGGGTCATGACCGCTGAATTTTCCAAATAGTACATCTTTTAACCGGAAAATAAATACCAGCAACCGCTGAGTAAATAAAAACAGGCTGCATTTGCTCAAGGATTTAGTTTTGCAATTAATACTTAAAAATCATTAAAACCAAATCTGATCATATGAATAAAAATATTGTTTTCCTTTTTTTGTTCCTGCTTGCCGGATTCGACCTGTTATCCCAGGTTTCGGTTAATACCGATGGCAGTCAGCCCGATCCTTCGGCCATGCTCGATATAAAATCGACCAGTAAAGGGCTCCTTCCACCGCGTGTTGCGCTTACTGCCATCAACAGTGCGCTTCCGGTTGTATCCCCGGCAAGCGGTCTGCTTGTTTATAATATTTCTGTTGCAGGTACACCACCGAACAACGTAATAACAGGGTATTACTATTGGAATGGAGTAAAATGGATTCCCGTTGCCTCTCCCCAGGGTACTAACGTCGGAGATATGCTTTTTTGGAATGGTACGCAATGGACAGGCGTGCCAGCCGGCACAAACGGACAAGTAATGACCTTCAGCAACGGTGTGCCAAAATGGGGACAACCTTCGTCCATTTGCGGAATCCCGGTCACAGTAAACCACATGGCCGGTTTGGTTGCGCCGGTTTCCAAAACGGTAACTTACGTTACTGTTACAAATATACCCGGGGAACCATCCAAATGCTGGATTACCAGTAACCTTGGCGCAGACCACCCGGCAACCGCTGTGAACGATGCCACAGAAGCGTCGGCCGGCTGGTACTGGCAGTTTAACCGCAAGCAGGGCTTTAAGCATGATGGCTCTGCCCGCACACCAAATACAGTCTGGATTAACAGTATCATTGAAAATTCAGATTGGATAACAGCCAACGACCCATGTGCGACAGAACTCGGAACTGGCTGGCGAATCCCCACACTTACCGAATGGACAAACGTGGATGCTTCAGGAGGCTGGACCAATTGGAATGGACCATACAGCTCCGCCTTAAAACTCCATGCCTCAGGCTACCTGGTCTCCGCAGATGGCACATTAAACAGTCGTGGATCCGGCGGCGGCTACTTCTGGAGTAGTACACAGGACGACAACAACGGCTGGAACATCTATTTCATAGGTGTGACCAGTGCCATCAACAGCAACGTAAAGATATTTGGTTTCTCTGTCCGCTGTGTACGGAACAATTAGTTCATCTGAAAATCTGATAAAAACGCCTTTCATTTCAATGCCTCCATCACCTCCTCTTTCCTGCGGCGGCTGACTTCAATCTTACTTTTATCTTTTAATATGACAAAGCCATCGTGGTCGATGAATGAAACAAAGTTTTTATTCACCAGGTGGCTTTTGTGGGTACGGATAAAGTGATGAGGTGTAAGCAGTGAATCATATTCTGCCAGCGTTTTTGAAATGAAGTAGTGTTTACCCCCGGCTACGTAAAACCTGGTATAATTTCCATCGGCTTCGCACCGGATGATTTCGGATGGCAGCAGGTAATGAACTCCATCTTTGGTCTGCAGGGCAAGCCGGAATTCATTGACAGAAGGCGCACTGATGTTGAACAGAATATTCTTTAACAGATCATATTGCTGCTGATAGTCAACGCTGGTTTGCA
>JBAXFM010000152.1:0-12249 GCA_037139855.1 Bacteroidota bacterium | reverse complement strand
CACGGTAAAAGAAACCTGCCCTCCATTCACTTTTAATTCTGTCGGGGTACTCTATAACCATACTATGGCCATGAGCCCACATTGCTTTTGCTATTGCCATGATTTAATTTTTTTTGTGTTACTTTATTTTATTCACCTTTATCTGATAAGCCCTTACTGCCACTTTTTCATGGCATTGGTTGAGGAAGCGCCGCAATGAGTTCACGGATGAACCCCGACGGGCTCTCTTTGGAAAGTTTGGTAAATTTCTCCTTAAGCTTTGCAGACTTAAGGTTACCGGTTGCTTTAATAACTAATTTTTGAACACTTACATCGGCATCATCAATCAGTTTTAAAGCAATTTTCTCTCTTTTATCTTCCGTCAGATGCTCCAGGGCAGAGGCGGAAGCGATTCTTTTCAGCTTAACAGTGCTTTTGGCGGCAGTTTCTACAATATCAGCCCCTGAAGGCGTTTTACTCAACCCTGCCAGAAAGATGGCCTTGGTTGCCATCATAACGTCATTTCCTTTTGACAAACCCGAAAGGGTAGCGATCGCTTTTTCATCGAGTTGCGGAAGGATTTCGAAATATCGCGGTTCATCATTGCTTAATGCAACAAGAAGATCTTTTTCTGAAATGGCCATATCTTTAATATTTATGGGTTAACGGTAAGAGTGCTGTTACGCATAGTGGTAATTTCCGAACTGATCAGATCGGGAGGAGGATTGGTGATGTTTCCCGTTCCGTTTCCTGTCATCAGCCGGTCATTGTTGTCAACATGGGATAGTCCCAGCACATGACCAACCTCATGACCCATCGTCCATCGTGTTGCGCCACTGGCTACAACAGCTCCGGGTCGGCCATCCGGATGGGCGGCACAACCGTTATAAGGCGGATTGGTCGCCTCAACGAAGTAAACAACCACATCGTTTGCTCCAACATTGTTACGGTTGCCGAAGAGTGTATTCTGCTCAGCTGTTGTTGATCCGCGCCTGCATTCCCCAACATCAACTGTATTCAGAGCGGGAAGGTTAAGCGTTTCATCACTCATTCTGACCACCCTGAATCCGACCGGTTCATAAACCTCCCTCATCGAAGCCAGCATCTGATCGATTGAAACGGTGGGGGTTGTGAGTACCTTAAAATGAAGCCTGACTGATTCGAAAAGGTTAAAATCGCAACCGGCAGCGCTGAATTCTATGGTATTCTGTGCATCAGTGGTGCCTGTAAAACTCACACCGATGGAAATCCCGACACCCCAGCATATCTCTGGTTTTCCGGGAACATTAAATCGTTCGAGGCCGAAAGCGGCCGGGTAAAGCCCAAGGCTGCTGTGCGAAGCAATCAACCATTCGCCATCGTAAATGTCAATATTGGTAACCCTGGCCTTGTTTGAACCTGATTTAAACCGGAGCATGACCGAATCGATCATTTGTCGTTTATCGTTCACGATCACGGTAGTAGGAATGCTGAAGTGAAACCAGTTGGTGGTGCCGGGTTTTCCGACAATTCGTGCATAAAACCCGGCCCGCCAGATACTTTTGATCCTGTCGTGGTATTCCACTTTAATGCTGTTTCCGTGGATCCACATTGCTTGTGTAATAGCCATAATTGTTGAAATTAGGTGTAAATGAAGTTCCTGAACAACTCTGATGATGGGGAATTATAATCAAATTCATGCCAAAAATACAACTTTGAATTGCTAAAGTCAAGGTTTTCGTCATGAAAAATTCCGGCAAAAAGAATAATTAATCAGCAAGGAAGTTGGGATAGCCAAATCTAATGTTTCCGGTATAATCTTTGTTGGATTCAAGCCTTTTGCTAATATTGCATATCGTTTGATACAAACCTATTCTCTCCCCATGAAAATTAAACTTTCTTTCGCGCTTCCGGCTGTTCTTTTCTTGCTGGTTGCGCTTTCCGTCAATGGAAATCCGCAAAAACCCCTACCCAAACAATCCGCCAAACCCACCGGATCACCCGCTCACCAGCTCACCGGATCACCCGCTCACCCTTTCACCCGGTTATGGCTACAGGTCGACTCCCTCGCCAATCTCGGCCAGCCCCAATCAGCCCTGGCCATGGTGAGCAACATTTACATCCAGGCTAAAACCGCGAAAAACGATCCGCAGATAATCAAGGCCATCATTTACCGCATCCGCCTGAATTCAGACTTCCAGGATAACTTTCTGGTCTCGACCATTGGCAGTCTTCAAAAAGAGATATCGGCGTCCGTACCACCGGCGAAACAGGTATTGCAGTCTATCCTGGCCGAGGTGTACTGGAAATATTACCAGAACAACCAATACCGTTTCCGCAACCGCACACAGGTAAATTCCAGCATCCCCGACAGTCTCGAAACCTGGGATCTGGCTACTATTTCCAATGCAATCACCCGAACCTACCTGTTGTCGCTCGATAGGGCCGACACACTTCAACACATTCCCATTGGGCATTTTGACGCCATCATCGACCAGGAAGTTTTTAAAAAAGGCAAGCAGGACACCCTTGCCAGGGAAGCAGCAAAATTCACCCCCACCCTGTACGATTTTCTGGCAAATCGTGCCCTCGACTATTTTACCTCCACACAAATTGGTCTGACTTTGCCTGCACAGCATTTTGAAGTTGACCAGACGTGGTTTTTTGCACCATCGTTTAACTTTGCCATGAACAGGATGATGATCCCGGCTGATTCTGCTGCCTCTTCAAGCTTTGCCCTGCGAATTTTCCGCAACTTGGCTGCATTCCATCTGAAAGATAATGATCCCCTCGCCCTGATTGAAACAGAGTTGAAGCGCTTCGCTTTTGTACATGAAAATTACACCCTGTCGGGCAAAGACAGCCTGTACCTCGCCGCCCTGCGCCAGTTTGAAGAGACCCAGATCGGTTCTCCCTACAGTACTTCAATTTCTTATACCCTGGCGTCTTTTCTGAACGTTCAGGGACAACTGTATGAACCACTGATTTCTGAGCAGCACAAATGGGACTGCAAAACAGCTTTGGAGGTTTGTGACAAAGCCATTCAGCGGTATCCAAAAGCAGATGGCGCAAAAAATTGCAAAATACTGACAAAGTCGATCATCGAACCTTTTCTGCAGGTCACCACCGAATCGGCCGTACCCATCGGGAAACCATCGCTGGCGCTGCTTGGGGTAAAAAACCTTAAACAAATCTTTTTCCGCCTGATCAAAACTGATCCGGATACCTTTGCAGAGAAAGGCGGATTTTCAGATCATGCCGCTTATTTAAAGTTCCTTGCTGCACTGCCCGTTGCAAAATCGTGGTCGCAAAATGTTCCCGATGACGGAGATTATCAGAAACACCAGGCTGAAATCCCGGTGCCGGAGGTTCCGGTTGGATTCTGGGCCCTGTTGTGCGCACCCGATAAAAATTTTTCAGATCCGACACAGGTATTTGCCGTCACCCCTTTCTGGTCAACGCAAATAAGTTATATCAGCAAACACAATTCCGACGGGAGTTATGGCTATTTTTTGCTTGACCGGGAAACAGGTTTGCCCCTGAAAAATGCACGTGCTGAAGCCTGGGAAAAAAGATACAACAACCAGGAACGAAAATATATCACCGTAAAACTTCAGGATTTTACCACCGATGCACAAGGTTTTTTTCAGATTCCTCCAACAGAAAGGAATGGATACAACTTTTCCCGTTTTTTTAAGATATGGTATAAGGATGATTTGCTGATCACCGATAACTTTTATCAATACCCGGTGAACAAAAATCAGGATCAACCCACTCTTCAAACTATGTTTTACACCGACCGGGCCATTTACCGGCCGGGGCAGATCATTTATTTTAAGGGAATCATGCTGGAGCGTACCGGTGACAGGTCAAAGCTTAAAACAGGTTATGCCACGAAAGTGGTGTTTACAGATGTAAACGGGCAGAAAATATCCGAACAATCATTCACCACGAATGATTTCGGATCGTTCAATGGCTCCTTTATTGCGCCAACCGGAGTTTTGTTGGGACAAATGACCCTCTCCAATGCCTCAGGTTCAACCTCCGTTTCGGTGGAAGAATACAAACGGCCCACCTTCGAAGTATCCGTTGAACCGCTGGAAGGAACCTACAAGCTGGGCGAAAAGCTCACCATAACAGGGAAGGCTATCGCCTACGCCGGAAACCCCATCGATGCCGGCCAGGTGAAATACCGGGTGGTCCGCACGGCCCGGTTCCCGTTCTGTGACTGGGGCTGGCGATGGCCCATGCCCGCCTCCCCGGAAATTGAAATAGCCAATGGCACAACCGCTACCAACGTCGATGGAAAATTCAGCTTTTCATTCAACGCTATTCCCGATATAAATGTTGACAAGAGTACCTGGCCTGTTTTTGATTTTTCGGTGTATGCTGATGTAACCGACCTCAACGGAGAAACGCAATCGATGGAACAAATTGTATCCGTGGGATACAAAGCGCTGATGATCGGTACAAACATCCCGGAGATGGTCAATCTTGTCAAAGATACCGTTGTGAAGATTACCACTACCAACCTCAATGGTCGGCCCACGCCAACCCTGGTAACCATCACCCTGCAGCGGCTCCGGCAACCCGATCGGGCATTCAAGGCAAGATTGTGGGACCGCCCCGATTTACATATCCTTACCAGAGAAGAATTTCATGCACAGTTTCCTTATGACATTTACGATGACGAAAACAATCCGGCAACCTGGCCGATCGCAGAAGATGTATTTAAAAGGCAGATCAATACCGCCAGCGATACGTTGCTCAATATGTTCGATCCAGCTTACCGGATTCCAATGCCAGGATCCTACTTAATGGTTTTCAAAGCAACTGATCCATTCGGAGAAATAGTAGAGGTTAAAAAATACCTGACCGCCTTCTCCCCGGTCTCCAAAGAAGTTCCCGTGAATAAACTCTGTTGGTTTGTCCCGCTGAAAACCTCGGGTGAGCCAGGCGAAACAGCCCGGTTTCTCATCGGATCCAAAGAGGACAATGTAAACATGATTTACGAAATCAGGCTCGACGACAGCCTTGTTTCGCGTGAAATGATTAAACTCAACGACCGGGCCATATTGCTTGAAATTCCGATCAAAGAGCAATACCGTGGAAATTTTTCGGTTGATTTCCTGTTTGTCAAATACAACCGCGTATTTCAGAACAGCCAGCTGATTACGGTACCTCATGTCAATAGAAAACTGGGAATTGCCTTTGAATCCTTCCGCAGCAAGCTTAACCCCGGGTCAAAAGAGAGCTGGAAAATAATGGTTTCCGGTCCCAGGGGAAAACCAGCAGATGCTGAATTTCTGGCAAGCATGTATGATGCGTCACTTGACCTTTTCCATCCCCATGAATGGGATTTCAATGTTTACCAACGATTCAACGGACTCGTTCCCTGGGACGTTGACAATGCTTTTCGGACTGCCTCAGGACAGTGGTTCTCTACAAACCAGGAGACTGATCCAACTATATTCCACCCGGGATTAAAGTTGAACTGGTTTGGCGCCAGTTACTTTGGTGGTTCGGCCATGTATTCGATGCATAACCGTGGCGGAAGGGTCAAATTTACTGCACCACAAGTGATGGATATGGAAACCACCGCCGGTGCCCCTGCCGGCATGATCCCTCCGCCCGGCATGGTTAAGGAGGAAGAGGTTGCCAAAGTAATACTTCCTGGAAACGAACCTCGTTCAGTAATAACACCGCAGGAACCTGTCGTCCAGGTCCGCCGTGATTTTCGTGAAACTGCATTTTTCTATCCAACACTAAACACCGACTCAGCAGGCACCTTGATCATGGAATTTACGGCTCCCGAATCGCTCACCAGATGGAAATTTCTCGGGCTTGCCCACACGAAAAACCTGGAATACGGGCTGATCGTAAAAGAGCTGGTCACCCGGAAAGATCTGATGGTGTTTCCAAACGCTCCCCGCTTCGTCAGACAGGGCGATACCGTCATTTTCAGCGCCAAAATCGTCAACCTATCCGACCGTGACCTGGCCGGCGAAGTATCGCTTGCCCTTGCCGACGCCATCACCCTGCAATCGCAAAATACGCTGATCGACAGTATCCCGGCATCGGGAACAGGGAAACGGAATCAGCCTTTCAACGTACTGAAAGGCCAGAGCACCGTCGCAACCTGGAAACTGTTCATCCCGGTCAGCACGGGTCTCTCGGCGCTACAGTACCGGATCACCGCTGTTTCCGGAACTTTCAGCGACGGGGAGGAAAAGGCAATTCCGGTCCTTACCAACCGCATGTTGGTCACAGAGTCGCTGCCATTGCCCGTCCGCGGAAAAGGTACGTTTGATTTTACGTTCGACAAACTGTTGAAATCAGGTTCACCGGACAACATGGATGCATCCCTGAAAAACCACAAACTTACCCTCGAATTTGCTTCGAACCCTGCCTGGTACGCCATCCAGGCCCTGCCATCGCTGAACGATAAACAATATGACAATGCCGATGCCATTTTCTCCGCGTTCTGGACAAACAGTCTCGCCGCATTCATTGCCAATTCAAATCCGAAAATCAAAGCCGTGTTTGAATCCTGGAAAAACCTCACACCCGATGCGTTGCAGTCGAATCTGGCCAAAAATCAGGAACTGAAATCAGCTTTGCTGCAGGAAACACCCTGGGTGATGGAGGCTTTGAGCGAAACCGGCCGTAAACAAAATCTGGGACTCTTTTTCGACCTCGATAACATCAATGCTAACCTGAGCGAAAACCTTGGAAAACTAAAGAAACTGCAAGCCCCAAGTGGTGGCTGGACCTGGTTTGCCGGCATGCCCGAAAACCGCTATATTACTCAGAATATCGTTGCCGGCCTGGGGAAACTGTATCACCTGGGGGTCACCAATATCCTCAACGACCCTGCTTCCCGGGAGATGGTGACGAAAGCCATCGGTTACCTCGACAGGGAACTTCAGCAGGATTATGAACATCTGAAGCAATATCAGCCTAAGAACATGGACGACAATCAACTGGGCAGTTCCCAGGTTCAGTATTTGTATGCCCGTTCATTTTTCATGACCGATCCCAAATCTCCGATTCAAATGGCCGGATTACCAGTGAATGAAGCTTTCAGCTATTATAAACGCCAGGCTGAAAAATACTGGCTGAAAAACGACCAAACCTTACAGGGGATGATCGCCCTTGCATTGAACCGCCTCAATAGCAAAGAAGTTCCGGCTCTTATACTGAAATCACTTTCTGAAAAAGCGCTTCATTCCAGCGAAATGGGCATGTATTGGGCCGGGGAACGCGGCTATTTATGGTACCAGGCCCCGATTGAAACCCAGGCACTGATGATTGAAGCCTACGACGAAATAGCGCAGGATAAAAACACAGTGGAAGAGTTGAAGATCTGGTTGTTAAAACAAAAGCAAACCCAGGATTGGCGTTCGCCCCGTGCAACCCTTGAAGCTTGCTATGCCCTTTTGCTCCGGGGAACAGATTTGCTTTCCGATGATCCGGGGGTGAAAATTACACTTGGCAAAGAAAAAATCAGTTCCGACAAACTCACCGATGTGAAAAAGGAGGCCGGAACCGGGTATTTCCAGCTATCCTGGTCGGGGAATGAGATCAAACCGGAAATGGGGAACATCACTGTTTCTAAGTCAGGCGAAGGGGTAGCCTGGGGCGCTGTGTACTGGCAATATTTCGAAAATCTCGATAAAATCACCCCGGCTGCCACCCCGATGAAACTGAAAAAGGAATTGTATATCGAGAAAAACACCCCGACCGGACCGGAGCTGGAACCATTGACAAATGACAAAGTACGAATGACGAATGACGTATTAAAACCCGGCTCATCCATTAACCAATTCACCGGTTCACTCATAATCGGAGATAAGGTCGTAGTCCGCATCGTCCTTACTGTTGACCGCGACCTGGAGTTTGTGCATATGAAAGATATGAGGGCAAGTGGATTGGAACCGTGCAGCCCCACCCCCAACCCCCTCTCCATGCGGGGAGGGGGCTCCGGAGCCCAACTGTCCGGGTACCGTTATCAGGACGGTCTTGGCTACTACCAGAGTACGACCGACCAGGCAACCAACTTCTTCTTCGACTATCTCCCGAAAGGAACTTACGTTTTCGAATATGCCTTGAAAGTAAATGCAGCGGGAGATTATTCCAATGGCATTACCTCCATCCAGTGCATGTACGCTCCCGAATTTACTGCTCATTCGGAGGGAATCAGAATCAGCGTTGAAAAATAATCGAATGATTTTTTTTCACGCCCCCCCTCCCTGTTTTAGGGCCGGGGGTGGGTATAAAAGTCAGGCTGCTGACAATTTGATTTGATTATGTTATTTTATTAACATATCTTTACAGGGCCAGAAAATAAACAAAGATGGACCCGCAACCCTCCATACAGGAAATCCTTTTCCAATTGATCAAGAGCAGAGTGACATCAAACATTTCCTTTGTTCATGAACTTTCGGATCTTTTAAAAATCAGCTACGACAGCGCTTACCGAAGAATCAGGGGAGAGAAGGAATTATCGCTGGAGGAGTTGAAACTCATATGTTTTCATTATAAAATTTCGGTCGATGCTCTCTTCAACCTAAAGAGCGATCATGTAATTTTCAATGCGCTGGCTATCGGCGAAAACGGATTCAACATTGAAAACTGGCTGCAATCTCTTCTGGCAGCGATAAAAACGATCCATGCCGCTAAAGAGAGGGAGATTATTTATGCAGCCAAGGATATCCCGGTTTTTTACTATTTCGAATTCCCTGAAATAGCCGCTTTTAAGATCTATTTCTGGAACAAGGCACTCATCCCTGCAAGTGGTTACGAAGACAAAAAACTGACGCTTGACGTTCCTGAAGGTCTGTATGAAACCGGGCAGCAGTTGCTTGCACATTACATTAAAATACCAACCACCGAAATCTGGAGCGAAGAGACCATATCAAGTATTCTTCGTCAGATAGAATATTGTTTTGTTTCGGGTTTTTTCGCCCATACCGATGATGTTTACCGGCTTTGTGATGTGGTGGAAGCCTGGCTCGACCATGTCAGGCTTCAAGCTGAATGCGGGTCTCAATTCCGTCACGGATCTCCCTGCGAGGGGATTGAAAACAGTTATAAGCTTTTCAACAACGAGGTGCTGGTCAGTGATAATACCATTCTGGTTAACACCGATGGCCACAAAACTTCTTACAATACTTACAATGTCATCAACCAGTTGATCACCACTAACCCGGTGTTTTGCGATCAGATTGAAAACTCACTGCGAAATCTGATGCAAAAATCAACCATGATCAGCGGCACCTCCGCCAAAGAGCGCAACCGGTTTTTCAATACCCTTCACGAGAAGGTCAGAGCGCTCAGGAGCCGGATTGAACGACTGGCATAAAATCATAAAACTTAGTGAAAACGGATTAGAAAAGTTATCCTTCAACAATATGAAAAAGATTATTCTCCTGTTTCTCCTGGCAATTCTGATCCCTCCTGCATACTCCCAGCAAAGACCCTGGAGGTTTGGCGTAAAAGGAGGAGTCAATTATATCCACCTTGAAAATTACGGTAAAGGATTTTATTCTGATTTTGAGGCCCGGCCGGGATGGACGCTCGGAGTCATTGCGGAATACACCAAAGGAAGTTTTTTTAATTATTCGATTGCACCCGAGGTGATTGTAACGCAATCTTATACGCTTGTTGATCTTATTTACGTTACCGATTTCCCTGCAAACATTCAAACAATTGATATCCCGGTAAACTTAAGGGCAGGACTCAGGCTCAGCAAGATATTCCGCCCGTACCTGCTTGGGAATATCTATGTGTCCTATATCTATAACGATGTTGGCGAATTTTTTGATGTGCTGGACGCGGACAATACTCTCCCTAAAAATACGATCCGGAGATTTTATTGCGGACTCAGTGCAGGAATGGGTTTTGATCTCTGGAAATTCGAAGTGGAAGGCCGGTACCGGTGGAACCTGAATAAGATCAATACGGATGATTTTGAAAGCCTCCGGCAAATGGGTCTTGAACTTTCTGTAGGGATACTTTTTTAATATTATACTCAAAATTCTTTATCAAAATGAAAAAGACATTACTCAGCATCCTCTTGGTTTTACTGCTCTTTTCCTGCAAGAAAGAGCCGTTGACCGACTTCATGTTCTTTGAAAGGGTCACCAAAGAGGAGGTGATTGACAAATATGCACTTGCCACCAGATTGAAGCAGGATCCCAACTCAACCCTCTACAAGGCTTTGCCCAATAAAAAGGTGAAAATTGTATCGATCATCTATAAAACAACAGATCCTTCAGGAAATCCCATCCTTGCATCCGGCGCTATTTTCTTTCCGGTGGCTGATGCAGACTTTATCAACATGGGAACCATTCTTGGTGTTCATTATACTTACGGTGCAAATTATGAAGTTCCCTCGGAAAAAATGGGAGTGACCGAAGGACTTTTTTCATTGTTCGGTTATGTCGTGGTGGCTCCTGATTACATCGGCTATGGTGCATCCAAAGACAAAGTACATCCTTATTATGACGTCCTTTCAACCGGGCAGGTTTGTGCAGACATGCTGCTTGCAGCAAAAGAGTATTTTGCTTCGATCAGTAAAAAGATCTCCCATCATATTACCGTAATGGGTTATTCACAGGGAGGTCAGGCTTCGTTGTGTTTTCTGAAGTTTGTTGAGACCAATCCAGGATACACAAGAGCATTCGTCATCGACCAGGTTTTCGCGGGCGGGGGTGCCTATGACCTGATCAAATCCTATGACACGTTTGTTGCAAGAGACTACAGCAGTCAGCCGGTAACAATCCCATTGCTGGTTCTTGGCCTGAACTATGGCGACAGCCTCAATCTTGACCTTTCGCAGATGTTTGCTGAGCCTTTGCTTTCCAATTACCAGGATTGGATCCTTTCAAAAAATTATACAACCGACCAGATATCGACCATGATGGGTGAAACAAAATTAACCAAAATCATGGCACCGCAGGCTTTTGATACCACGAACCTCAACACGAAAAAGTTCCGGGCTTCTTTACGGAATAACAGTTTGATCGTGTATGGCAAAATAACCGATTGGGTTCCAAAAGCCAAAATCACTCTTCTCCATGCCACCAAAGACACCATCGTTCCCTACGAAAATACTGAAAGCGCCTATCAGGCATTTAAAGCAGCAGGCTGCAATGTGACCAAACATGATATTCCAGGTAAGGATCACAAGGAGGCCGGGTCCGATTTCTACACCTATTGCATGCTCCAATTAGTTGTTTAGCTTTATCCATCATGAAAAGGAACATATTTATCTTTATTCTCTGCCTGGTTCCCTGGCTCTCATTTTCCCAGAAGCAGGACTCGCTGATTCCCAGAAAAAGTTTTTATTTTCAGCCTGGTGTCGCATTCGGATTGACACTGACAGAAAATAATCCAACCATGATCGCTGAATTATCGGCTACAGGAGGTTATCTGTTTTCCCGGGTTTTCTCACTGGGGGCAGGTGTTTCAACCTATAATACGGAAATGCTGAACGTCTATCTCCTGGTGAGGTTTAACGTGATCGCTATTACCAACCATCGTTCACATTATCCTTTCATAGGGCTTCGCGGGGGCTATTCCTGGAGTACCTGGACAGGGAATCATTTCGGGGATGATAAAGGACCAATCATTGACCTGATGCTGGGCTGGTCGTTTTATACACCAGAAGGGAAATTGAGGTGGAATGTTTACCTGAGTCCAGGCCTCTACCAATTCGAGTTCATGCCCAAGGCCGGGTTGGCCTTTGAGTTTTAATTCCGGATACACCTCACCGACAACCCTGCATTTTTATCCGGTTTGATCGTGGTAACCCCGGTGGTTTCATTCGTCAGCAAAATTCCCTGTAAACCGTCGATCGTATTATCCATGCCTACCCACCAGTTACAGACAATGCCTGGCCTGGAATAACCGCCTTTCCGGTCGCGGCCTCCTGATGGAAGCGCAAAGGTGTTGTTTGTAAACATGGTCTTGTTGGGGTTGCTCCAGTGCAAGGTTCCCGCTTCTTTCAGATACCCGCCGGCATTTTCCTTCCCTCCCAGGCACATCATGAGCGAAGTCCACTCGTCAAAAGAGGGAACATGCCAGCCTAAAGGACAAATTGCGGAGGTATCCGTCAGCACATAACCGTTGTAGAGTCTTCCAAAGAGATCAACATTGACAGAATCATTCCGGTAATTGCAAAATGCAGTGCTTTCAGCCGTTCTCCAGCTGGCAGTATCCATTACCATGGCAATTTCCTTTCCATTTCTGAAGTGGGTCACTTTCAGATTTTCAGCCATGTACACC
>JBAXFM010000151.1:0-12253 GCA_037139855.1 Bacteroidota bacterium | reverse complement strand
TTTAACCAACAGATATACGGGCATGTATTTGCCGGCAATGTTCCGCTTTCCATGGGGTTGGTCATGATCACATCCCTTGACACCAATGGCAATTTCCAGCCTTTTGTTGAAGTATCACCCCTGGATTCGATGGGTGGGTATTATTTCAGCCAGGTTCCTGATGGCATGTATTACATTCTTGCCATCCCGATGGATTCAAACGGGTATCTGCCTACGTATTACGGCAACACCATCAACTGGGAACTGGCAACGCTGATCACACTGGGAACCGCAAATAACCCCTACAATATCAACCTTGTTCTTTCCGACCAGATGACTCCCGGACCCGGCTCAGCCTCGGGGCAGATCAACCTGGGTGACCTGCCAGCGACCATGATGGATAAGATTAACATGATCCTGATGAATTCAGCCGGGAAAGCGATCGGATTTACACAAGTTTCCACAGGCGGAGCATTTGGATTCCCGACGATGGCCTACGGCACCTATTACCTCCATGCTGAAATGCCCGGGATTACGAGTGATTACGTCATGGTGAACATCACCCCTGCGAAGCCACATGTTGATGTTATCATGACCTTCAGCGGTAACAAAATCCTCGGCATTCACGATGATGCGACCCTGGCAAATTCCTGGTCGGTGTACCCGAATCCTGTCACAGACCATGTTACAGTGAGCATCGATATGAAACAGGAAACGAAAGCTGAAGCCAACATCTACAACATGACCGGTATGATGGTGGTGAATACGCAGGTTACCCTGCATGATGGCACCAACAACATCGGGATATCAACAGCTTCCCTGCCCTCCGGAATCTACTCTTTGAGAGTCTATTCCAAAGAAGGGGTGATATTGACTGCCAAACTTGTCAAAACGAGGTAATTCAATTCCTACATAATGCAAAACGCCGTCCCAAACCCCTGGGCGGCGTTTTTTTTGACGCACGCCTTGACAAGTTGAAAAAGATCAAATGGGGCGAAAGCCACGATTTAACAAGCTATCCCTGAAACAGTCAGCTAAAGCTGACTGCAATAAATCCCAAAAACACAAAGGTTTAAACCCTGAATAAACTCAGAAGTTATTTTATAATTTAGTTTAATATGGATCATTACTTTGGAAATTTGTATCAGAAAACTCATCAGTCAATGGATTATTAATAAAAAATATGATATATTTGCTGACTGAATTTAGCTATATTTAGTCAGTATGATATCCAGAATATTAACAAATTCCTTGATGGATAGTTTACGACCCGGTTTTGTAACAGGATTATTTGGTGCAAGAAGAACAGGGAAAACTTTTCTAATGGAGCATATAAAAGCATGCCTTGGGCCTGGAAAAACGCTCATGGTTCAGGGCGAGAACCTGGATGCAGCAGAAATTTTATCCAGTCGACGATTGAGTTTGTTAACTCAATTTACGGCTGGATATGACTATTTGTTTATCGATGAAGCTCAAAAAATATCATCGATTGGTGTTAATCTGAAATTAATAGTGGATGCTATTCCTGATATTGCCGTTTTGGTGACAGGTTCATCTGCATTTGACCTTAAAAATGAGATCGGAGAGCCGTTAACCGGAAGAAGCAAATACTTTTATCTTTACCCGTTGGCCCAGATTGAATTGCATGAGGATTTTCTGTCATCGAAAGAAAACCTGGAGAGCAGGTTAATATTTGGTTCTTATCCACAAGTGATCACGGCAAAAACAAACGCAGAAAAAATGGATGTACTCGAATCCATTAAAAACGGAGCCCTGATAAAAGACATTCTGACGCTTGATAATCTGAAAGATTCTACCTTTATTATGAACCTGTTGCGATTAATTGCATTTCAGATTGGTAATGACGTGTCTGCCACAGAATTGGCCTCCGGACTGGGGGTAAGTAAAAACACGGTTACACGGTACCTCGATTTACTTGAAAAGTGTTACATCCTGTTTTCGCTGCAGGGTTTCAGCCGCAACCTGCGAAAGGAGATTACAAAATCGCGTCGATATTTTTTCTGGGATAACGGGATAAGAAACGTCGTTATTTCTAATTTTAACCGGCTGTCGATACGGGATGACACAGGAAGATTATGGGAAAACTACTGCATCTCAGAAAGGTTGAAAAGGAACCACTACCTTGCGAGACTATGTAATTATTATTTCTGGCGCACCTATGACCAGAAAGAGATTGATCTCATCGAAGAATCTGGTGGAAAATTAGAAGGAACCGAATTCAAATGGACAGAAAAAACAGTAAAACCTCCCAGGGAGTTTTTGGAAACGTACTCAAATTCATCGTTTAGGGTCATTCATAAAGATAATTACCTGGATTTTATCACCTAAGGGCCACCAACGACTATTTGTTTATATTTTCACAAACTTTTGGTACTTTTGCGACCTGTAAATAATCCTCAAAAACCTTCCACATGATCAACAATAACTTTGCAAGAAGACACAACGGGCCCTTTGGCGCTGAGATCAACAAGATGCTCGAAAAAATCGGCGTTACCTCCATTGATCAGCTGATTGATCAGACTGTTCCAGCCTCCATCCGGATGCAGGATCCACTGGATCTGCCCATTGGCATGAACGAATACCAGTATCTCAATCATATCAAGTCAATCGGCGCAAAGAACAAACTTTACAAAAGTTTCATTGGTCTTGGTTATTACAATACGATCACTCCGGCTGTTATTTTGAGGAATATCCTGGAAAATCCGGGTTGGTACACCGCCTATACCCCCTACCAGGCAGAGATTTCGCAAGGGAGACTGGAAGCTTTGCTGAATTTCCAGACCATGATTTGCGACCTTACCGCCATGCCTATTGCGAATGCATCACTCCTGGATGAAGGCACAGCCGCTTCGGAGGCAATGATCATGCTTTTCAACAGCCGTTCACGTGATGCCGTAAAACGGGGCGCCAACCAGTTCTTTGTTTCCGAAAACCTCTTCCCGCAATCCATCGATGTGATCAGAACCCGGGCCATTCCATTGGGCATTCAGCTGATTATCGGAAAGCAGGACGAGTTTAATTTTAACGATATGGTTTTTGGTTGTGTGATCCAGTACCCGAACCAGCACGGAGCGGTATGCGATTATTCAGCCATAGTTGAAAAGGCACACCAGGCAGGCGCCATGGTTGCAGTTGCTGCCGACCTGATGAGTCTGACCCTATTGACTCCTCCGGGAGAATGGGGCGCCGATATTGTTTTCGGCTCCACCCAGCGATTCGGAATCCCGATGGGCTACGGTGGTCCCCACGCAGCCTTTTTTGCCACCCGTGATGAGTACAAGCGTCAGATGCCCGGCCGCATCATCGGCATATCGGTAGATGCCAACGGCAACCGCGCGCTGCGCATGGCCCTTCAAACCCGTGAACAGCATATCAAACGTGAAAAAGCCACTTCCAACATCTGTACCTCCCAGGTATTGCTTGCCGTAATGGCCGGGATGTACGCCGTGTATCATGGCCCGAAGGGACTCCGCCAGATTGCCCGGCATATTAACATTCTCACCGGGGTTTTATCCCAGGAAGTGCAGAAATACGGCTACAAACAGCTGAACAGCCATTTTTTCGATACGGTAATGATTGAGCTGCCCGAAGGCGTATCTGCCGAAGCCATTCGCAAAACCGCCCTCGAAAGTGAAATGAACCTGCGGTACATCGATAAAAAACTTATTGGCGTGAGTGTTGACGAAACCACCGCCCTGAGCGACATCAATACCATTGTCGGAATATTTGCCAAAGCCAACGGAAAAACCTATACCGAATTTGTCTGCATCCCGGCAGAGTGTGAATTGATCACCACCATCCCGCAACAACTCACCCGCACATCGGATTATCTCACTCATAAGGTCTTCAACAGCTATCATTCCGAAACAGAGATGATGCGTTACATCAAGAGACTTGAGATTAAGGATTTGTCGCTCAACCGTTCGATGATCCCCCTGGGATCGTGCACCATGAAGTTAAATGCAGCTTCTGAATTATTTGCCCTGAGCTATCCTGAATTCGGCGGAATCCATCCATTCGTTCCTAAAGATCAGGCCGCCGGTTACCAGTTCCTGATCGAAGAATTAGCCAAAGACCTGGCAACGATCACCGGGTTTGATTCGGTATCCTTTATGCCCAACTCAGGCGCTGCCGGGGAATATGCCGGGTTGATGGTGATTCGCCAGTTCCACATCGCCAGTGGCCAGACGCACCGCGATGTTTGCATCATCCCATCTTCGGCACACGGCACCAATCCTGCCAGCGCCGCCATGGCCGGCATGAAAGTGGTGGTAGTTAAATGCGATGACAAGGGCAACATCGATCTGAACGACCTGCAAGAGAAAGCGGTTCAATACAAGGAGACCCTGTCGGCCCTGATGGTTACTTATCCCTCTACCCATGGGGTATTTGAAGAAGAGATCCTCGACATCATCAGCATCATTCATGAAAACGGCGGACAGGTTTACATGGATGGCGCCAACATGAATGCCCAGGTGGGACTTACCAACCCTGGAATTATCAAAGCCGACGTTTGCCACCTGAACCTGCACAAAACCTTTGCCATTCCTCACGGTGGCGGCGGACCCGGCGAAGGCCCCATCGCAGTTGCAAAACACCTCTCACCCTATCTTCCCAAGCATGTTTGCGTGGAAACAGGCGGATCGGACGGCATTACGGCCGTTGCATCGGCCCCATACGGCAGCGCACTGATCCTGACCATCTCGTATGCTTACATCAAACTCATGGGCGGCGGCGGACTGACCGAAGCAACAAAAATGGCCATCCTGAATGCCAACTACCTGAAATCATGTCTTGAACCATATTATCCGATCCTCTATTCCGGAAAGAACGGCCGCTGTGCCCACGAGATGATCGTTGACTGCAACAGCATCAGCCGGCAGACAGGTATTGGCGCCATCGACATTGCCAAACGATTAATGGACTATGGATTCCACGCACCCACCGTGGCCTTCCCCGTACATGGCACCCTGATGGTTGAGCCAACAGAGAGCGAACCCTATTCTGAGTTGAACCGTTTCCTCGAAGCGATGGTTGCCATCAAGGGAGAGATTGATGAGATCGAATCGGGCAAAGCCGACAAGATAATTAACGTAATCATGAAAGCGCCACATACCGCCCAGATGGTTTCGGCCGATGAATGGACCCTGCCCTATTCACGACAGAAAGCTGCATTCCCGGTTGATTCACTCAAGGAGGATAAGTACTGGCCTACCGTTACAAGGATTGACGATGCGTTTGGGGACCGGAACCTGACGTGTACAGCGTGACAACGGAACCTAACCTGTAGTTTCTTAGATTAGACCCCATCCCCCCTGACCCCCTTCCCCAAAAAGGGAAGGGGGAGACACTCCCCTCCCTTTTTTGGGGAGGGGTCGGGGGTGGGGTCCAAGATTGAAATGAAAAGTTTACCTTTACATGCATTTTCATTCACCACGCCGGCCCTTTCAATCACCGGGTTCATTTTGGTATTATAAAGAAACGCACCTGGTATGATCAGATATTTATGGCTTGCCTGTTTGCTGCTTTTGGTTACACCTATCAAAAGTGAAAACATTGACAGCCTGCGCGTTTCACTTGGGAAAGCGGCGACGGCCAGGGATTCCAACGGGTATTACACCGCATGTTATAACCTGATTTCCGGACTTTATGAAACCGACAGAAGGGACGAGGCCCTTATTGAAGCACAAAAAGCAATTGCTTATTTCAATAAAGAAAAGGACAAGACACATAAGGTAAACCTGTTGGTGCTGGTTGCTGAAAAAAGCAGGCTATTTGGTCACTATGATGCTGCGCTCAAGTATTTCGCGGAAGCTGCCCATTGCGGGGATATTTCGGATATGGACAATATGGAGTCATATATTTTCAGCCGGATGGCTGCAGTCTATTTCGAACAAAATAAATATCAGTTAACCGATGCGTACATTGATTCATCGCAAAGGGTATTAAAGCCGGGGAGAAACGAGCATATTTTGATCAGTAATCTCGAAATCCTGGGAGCTTCACAACGTGCGCAGGGCCATTACCAAAAGGCAATTGACTACTTTCGTAAGGCGTTAAATAAAATCCCTGATGAAAGTTTCATAAGTATGGAGGCAAACCTGTATAATAATCTCGCAAAGACCTATCTGGCCATGCAGGATTTTCCAAATGCGCTGTCATATTCATTGAAGGCCAATGAGGCTTCAGTTAAAATCCACAGTAAAATTCTGCTCGAATCCGCAGCCGAATGTCTGGCTAAGGCGTATGCCGGGACAGGCCATTACAAACTGGCCTATCAATATCTCGAAATCAAGGAAAATCTGAAGTGGCAGCGGTATGCAGAAGCCCGTGATAGGCTTATTGCAGATATGAATGCCCAGTATGAATCAGGAAAAAAGGAGGCGCGCATTGCCGAACAAACATACCTGATCGGGCAGGAGAAAAGGGAGAACAACTTCCTCATCACGGGAATTATCCTGGTGGTTTTGATCCTGGGATATGTTTTCTTTACCCAGTGGAAATTAAAAAAGGTCAACCGCCTGCTGTTTCTTAAAAATGAAGAGACCAACAGGCAGTCGAACGACCTGGAAATCCAGAATCAAGAATTGCATAAATTGTCGGATTTTAAAGAGACCATCACCGGCATGGTTATTCATGATCTGAAAAATCCGCTGAATACCATGATCAATCTCGAGCATGTTGAGAAGAATCCTGAGAAAGCCATGCTGATCATCGAAAAAAACGGAAGGGTGATGCTCAACATGGTGATGAATATCCTGGATGTTTACAAATACGAAAACACTTCGCTAATCATCAAGGCAGAAGCCGCAAATATCAATAAAATAATCCGGGAAGCCTGCAATGACGTGCGATTGCTGGCCACGGAAAAAGACCTGCATATCAATATTATTGCAAATGCCGGTTTTACCATTCTTGCCGACAGTGAACTCGTGCAAAGGGTTTTTTCCAACCTTCTTGCCAATGCCATCAAATTTTCAAAAAGCGGCGACTCTATTGATATCACTTTCACGGAAGCAGAACACGGCTGGCTTAAAGTTGAAATTACCGACAAAGGCGACGGGATTGACCCAACGATTTTGCCTGTGATTTTTGATAAATTCGCACAGGCTGCAAAGAAAAAATCAGGCCTGGCCGGTTCAACAGGATTAGGTCTTGCCTTTTGTAAAATGGTTGTGGAAGCACACGGTGGAAAGATCGGGGTGACTTCGGAACAGGGAGCCGGCTCCGTTTTCTGGTTTACCCTGCCTTTTATTAATAATCCGGAAAGCATTGATCTTCCTGCTAAAAACCTGTATATTCCGATCATCATTGAAAAATTGCAACTAAATTCAACAACCCTCCGGGAACTCGCTCCATACCTGGTAAAACTCCGTAAACTCGAGATTTATGCAGTAAGCGAAATTCATGATTGTCTTAAAACCATTCCTGCATCAAAAGATGCTTATATTCAGCGTTGGAAAGATGAGGTTTACCAGGCTGTCTATACCATGAACGGCACATACTATCATTCGCTCATAAACCAATAAAGATGAAAGACAGAAGCATACTCATTGTTGACGATCTTCTTGAAAACCTCCGGGTGATCGTTTCCATATTTGAGCAAAACCGCCCCGACCTGGTCCTTTATCAGGCCAACACCGGAAAAATGGCACTGGACGTGGCCATTAAACTGTTGCCTGATATTATTCTTACTGACTGGGACATGCCAAAAATGTCGGGAATTGACTTGATTCTTGAGTTAAAAAAGAACAAAACCACCCGCCATATCCCGGTGATCATGGCCACCGGCATCATGCTTTCGCCCGAAAATCTCAGAGAAGCCCTTGAAGCTGGTGCAGTTGATTTTTTAACCCGTCCTGTCAATGCTGTAGAATTGCTTGCCCGTACCCATTCAGCACTCTTACTTTCGGAACACCATAAAAATTCACTCGCAGAAAAGGACAGACAGCTGGCAGAAATTGCGCTGGACATTACTAAAAACGATGCTTTTCTTGGCAAATTTAAAAAACGAATGGAGGATTTGCTGCTGACTTTTCCCGACGAAAGCACCCACCCTAAAGAAGAAGTGGCTGCCATTATCAGCGAACTTGACAGCCATTTAATCAAGGACAACTGGCAGCGTTTCCAGCTTTCCTTTGAGGCTGTACACATCGACTTTATTCAAAATTTTACCAGGGCTCATCCCGAGCTTAGCCCGGCTGAGATCAAACTCAGTATTTTCCTGAAACTCGGCATGAACACCAAGGATATCTCCAATTTGCTTTACCTCACCCCGGAAAGTGTTAAAGTGGCCCGTTCGAGACTCAGGAAAAAACTGGGACTCACACTATCCGATAATCTTCACAGTTACCTGGTATCATTTTAGCCCCTTTCCTTAATTCATGGTAAACTGCTGTTCAGACGGTTGCTGAGCGGAGCCGAAGCAACCCGAATCCTTGTTAACCTTTTGCTAACATTTTTCCCCTCCTTGTTATCCTTTTGCTAACCTTTTAACTGCCTGTTACCTGGTTGTGGAGTGTACATTTGTACAGGTTACATTCATAACGGTAACCGGGTAAAACACCATGGAGGGAAGGAGTTTTGCAGTTGAGGTAAACCATAACGGATAATGAAACTATTTGAACCTTTTGATGAACTCGAAATTTACTCAGCCGGTAAAACAGTTCTGCTGAAAAGCAGAATACCCATTCCACGTTGCTGGATTAAGATCAGCGACATGACCGGGAAAATCCTCTTTAAAACTAATGAGAAAGATCTGACGGATATGACCATTTCTTTGAATGCCAAAGGCGGGTTTTACCATGTAACCGTAGTGACCAAAAACAGGTTTGCCACAAAGATGATTTTCCTGGAATGAGCGAAGCCGAAGCCTTGTTAACCTTTTGCTAACCTTTCGCCCCTCCTTGTTAACCTTTTGATAACCTTTTGATAGCCTGTTTTCTGTTTTTTACTTATAATATTACAGCGGATTTTATATGATGTTTCTTCCAGTCAGAATTTCAACCTATGGCCGGGTGCATTATCCCGGATTATTAAATAAATCATAAAAAAACATTGCCATGAGAAAACTTTTATTTTCACTGCTGGTTACGGTTGCGCTGCTTCTCGGTAACCAAAGCTATTCACAGAAAGGTGTAGCAATCAACAATACCGGAGCCGATCCCGCCAACAGCGCCATGCTCGATGTGAGCAGCCTGACCAAAGGGGTGCTGATTCCCAGGATGACTGCTGTGCAGCGTACCGCCATCGTCTCCCCTGTCAAAGGTTTGCTGGTTTACCAGGAGGACGGAACCGAAGGGTTTTATTATTTTGATGGCGCTGCCTGGACAAGGCTTTCCGATGGAACCGGCACGGTTGCCATCGCCAACGGCGGAACCGGCACCACTACAGGTTCAATAACCGGCACCAACGCTTTAACTTTTACCGCAGGCGGCAGCAATCAAAATGTAACGCTTAGGCCGAGTGGGACGGGATCTATCGTGCTGCAAGGCAATACCGGCATCAATACCAGTGGCTCAAGCCCCGACAGCAAGGCCATTCTCGATTTAAGTTCAACCACCAAAGGTTTTCTCCCACCACACATGACTTATTTAGAAAAGACTGCCATTACCAGCCCTCCCGCAGGTTTAATGTTATGGTGCACCAACTGTGGAACTTCCGGAGAATTGCAGGTATATAGCGGAGCTGCATGGACAAACCTTATCGGTGGCGCGGCGTCGGGCAGCGTACCCAGCGCGCCGACAATAGGTACGGCCACAGCGGGAGATGGGCAGGCATCGGTATCTTTTACTGCGCCTGCTTCCAATGGTGGTTCAGCCATAACATCCTACACGGCTACTTCTAATCCGGGAAATATTACCGGGACTTTATCCCAGGCAGGAAGCGAAACAATAAACGTAACCGGGCTGACCAATGGCACAGCTTATACTTTTACAGTTAAATCTACCAATGCAGTTGGTACAGGTGCGGCAAGCGCTGCTTCCAATGCAGTGACGCCGGTAGGATTGGCGATCGGCCAAAGTTACGGTGGCGGAATAATAGCTTATATTTTGCAATCAGGCGACCCGGGTTGGGTATCAGGGCCGGGGAGGGGTCTGTAACAGAATATCATGATTTTTTGTCGGTTCGGGCTGAATTATCAGACTGTTTTGATCCACCCCGCGATTTCCTCTATTGCGGCGGTGGCTTGTTTAAACATGCCAAGGTAGCTTAAAAAGCCGTGGATCATATCGTCATAAACAGACAGCTTCACAGCAACACCCGCTTCTTCCAATCGTTTAGCATACAGGATGCCTTCATCCCTAAGCGGATCATACCCTGAAACAATGACAAGCGAAGGTGGAAGACCTGCAAGATCGCGCGTGAGCAATGGGGCTGCTTTGGGGTTTGCCGCATCCTCATCATTTTCAAGATATTGATTCCAGAACCATTTCATGGCATCCCTGGTGAGACTATAACCTTCGGCAAACTCAATATAGGAAGGTTTATCGGGCTTGCAGTAATCCGTAACGGGATAGATCAGAATTTGACCGGATAATTGAATGAGCGCCTGGCTGGTCGTCCCGGCTATGGCCAATCCGCCATCATCGCGGATCCGGATGGCTGTGACAGCGGCAAGGTTACCACCGGCACTGTCACCTGCAAGGAATATCCGGGACGAATTCCCATTCCATTCATGGCAGTTTGCAGCGATCCAGCGTGTTGCAGCAAGGCAGTCATCCGTTGCAGCAGGAAATTTATATTCAGGGGATAGCCGGTAATCGACCGATACCACGATATAACCTGTGGCTGCACAAAGATGGGTGCAAATGGGATCGTATGCATCCAGGCGAAAAAACACCCAGCCACCACCATGGAAGAATACAATAACCGGAAAAGGGCCTTCCCCTTCAGGGGTGTAAATTCTGACCGGGATCTCACCAACGGCGTCAATAATAGAAATATTCTGAATTGAGCCAACCGGCTTTACCGGGATTTTCATGCGTGCATATCCATTCTCCACCTGCTGCCGTGCAATTTCCAGGGGAATTGCATCGATGGCCGGATCACCGGCTACCGCGATAGCCGTAAGGAGTGCTTTTGCCTTTGGATCGAGTGCCATTGAAATCTACATTTGATCAAGACAATACCTGATCTTCTGCCATGTATTCTCAATGTCGTGGTCGAGACCAACGGAGAAACGAACCAGTCCTTCTGATAAGCCCATCTCACGTTGAATTTCCTCAGGTACCTCCGATGAAGTACTCTTCCCGGAATTACTGAAGAGCGTTTTAAAATAACCAAGGCTGACAGCGAGATAACCAACCCCTGCTTTCTCCATCATCTCCATCAGTTTGGCTGCCCGTTCAGCGGTAACCATATCGATGGCAATCAAGCCTCCAAAACCAAATTCCGGGTTCATCATCGCTTTCAATGTCTGATGACCCTTGTTTTCAGGAAGGCCGGGATAGATGATCGTTAACCCATACTCTTTAAATTTTCCGGCAAGGTACATGGCATTTTTGCTATGCTGCACCATGCGGATATGAAGGGTATGAAGATTCTTCAGAATACTGGAAGAACGCAACGGATCCAGGGCAGGCCCCAGCAACATCGCGGTACCTGAATTTACATCGCTCAGGGAATTGATAAATTCTTTGGAAGCACAAATGGCGCCTGCTACACAATCATTCTTCCCATTGATGAATTTGGTCATGCTGTAAACGACCACATGAGCCCCCAGTTGAAACGGGGCGACGATCATCGGGGTAAAAGTGTTGTCAACCACCAGTTTGAGATTGTTTTCATCAGCAATCTTTGCCAGGGCAGGAATATCGGATATCTGCAGCAAAGGATTGGTCATTGATTCGGTATAGATCATCTTTGTGTTCGGGCGAATGGCCTGTTCTACGAGATCGAGGTTTGTGATATCCACAAAGGTAACGTCGATATTGAATTTCTTTACGTAATTGAAAAGAAATGCGAAGGTCCCGCCATAGGTCGTCAGACTGCATACGATATGATCGCCGCTGTCGCAAATCTGAAGAATCGAGCAGGTAATGGCAGCCATCCCTGATGCCGTGACCCAGGCAGATTCAGTTCCTTCCATGGCGGCAAGCGCATCAGCCAGGTATTTGTTGCTCGGGTTCCAGTGACGGGAATAAAGGAAACACCCTTCAGAGTCACCATGAAAGGTATCGACCATGGTTTTTGCCTGCATGAAGGTAAATGTGGCAGAATCACATATGGATGGATTTACGTCTCCATATTC